>JAZDMW010000029.1:0-6838 GCA_043800545.1 Candidatus Magasanikiibacteriota bacterium
TGTCCATAGGCACAGGAGGCGGCAAGGGTTGCCTCATAGCTATTTGGATGAAGATCCTCAATAGGGAGGTGTTTAAACACAAAATAAATATCATTTTGGTGTTTTTCCATAATGGATCGGAGTATGGGGTAACTCGCTTGGGAATAGGGACATTCAAAGTCTATAAAAGAAACCAGAGTAATTTTAGCATTTTTATTCCCGAATGTTGGATTAAAGGGCCGGATAGATACTTCATCAGTGATAGCGACATTATTTGTATTTTTGAGGGCTTTCCCCTCGGTAAAAGCATCACTTTTGAGATTTTCTGGAATAGTATCCATATCCCCATACTTCAGCTGGTAAGAGTAATAAAAAACCAGGGAGAGGAAGAGTATGCCAACAATTCCAAGAGGAAGCAAAAAAGACATCGCCTTTTTGGTATTTATCTTGGATTTTTGAGAGGGAATTTGTATACGAGGGTCCATAAATGGAGAAAATTATGATGCCTTAAGTATATCATGAGACGGGTCTTCTTGCCAAAAATAGGGCTATTCACATGAAAACTTGACAATTTTTCCTAATTTCAGTATAATAAGGCCACTCATTAAATCACACTTTCTACAAATTTTTCCTCTCTTTTGATCACTCAAAAGGGGAGTAGAGAGGTGGCAAAAGGAAATATATGACTATACCAAGTATCGTAGAGATGCTTCAAGCAGGTGTCCATTTCGGACATCAGGTTTCACGTTGGCACCCAAAGATGAAACCATACATTTTTACTCAAAGAAACGGGGTGCATGTTATTGACCTCGATAAAACAAGAAAAATTCTTGTTGAGACTCTTGAGGATGTAAAGAAGATGGCTTCAGAAGGAAAGACCATCCTTTTTGTAACTACAAAACCACAAGCAAAAGAGATTGTGAAGAAAGCTGCTTTGGATTGTGGCATGCCATTCCTTACTGATCGTTGGATTGGTGGTTTACTTACAAATTTCCCAGAAATTAAAAAGCTTATCCAAAAATACAATAGACTTCATGAAGAAAAAGCAAGTGGAGAATTAGAAAAATATACAAAAAAAGAACAATTGGATATTGCGAAATTGTTAGAAAAGATGGATACATACCTTGTTGGTTTAAAGGATTTAAGAAAACTTCCTGATGCTATCTTTGTTCCAGCCCTTCAAAGAGAAAAAACAACCGTTGTTGAAGCAACACGTGTTGGAGTAGAAATCATTGGTATTGCGGATACAAACGCAAATCCAGAAAAAGCAAAATATGTTATCCCTGCGAATGACGATGGTGTTCGTTCAATTGAACTCATGGTAAATTTGATGGCAGTAACCATTAAAGAAGGAAAAGCAGAATGGGATAAAAAACAAAATGATATTACAAAAGAAAGAAAAGTTGAAGTAAAAGCATAATATTTCTTTTGGTAACTCAAACAATTTTTAAATACAAAATACTATGTCATTTACAGCAAAAGATATTGCCGCACTTCGCGCAAAAACAGGAGCAGGGATGCTCGATTGTAAAAAAGCTTTGGAAGAAACTAATGGAGACATGGAAAAAGCTATTGATTATCTTCGTAAGAATGGCGCTGCAAAGGCAGCAAAACGTGCGGGAAAAATTGCTGCAGAAGGACTTGTTTCTAGCTATATCCATGGAAATGGAACTATCGGTGTACTTCTCGAAGTAAATTGCGAAACAGACTTCGTAGCAAAGACAGATGCTTTCAAAAATCTTGTTGCAGATATAGCAATGCACATTGCTGCTTCTGCACCAAAATATGTACTACGAAGTGAAGTAGATACTGCAGAAATTGAAAGAGAAAAAAATGTCTATCGTGAACAATTAAAAAACGAAGGAAAACCTGCTGAGATGATTGAAAAGATTCTTGAAGGGAAAATGAATAAGTTTTATGGTGATATATGTCTTCTTGAACAAAATTATATCAAGGATGAAGATATGACTATTGAACAACTCCTTGTCGCAAAGACAGCTGAAATTGGAGAAAAGATTTCCGTACGTCGCTTTGCTCGTTATGAGCTTGGTGAAGGTATTGAGAAAAAAGCTTGTGATTTCGTTGCAGAAGTAAAGGAACAAATGGGAGAGTAAAAGAAAAAAAAGAATAAAAAGGAAGCGCGAAAGCGCTTCCTTTGATTTATATTTTTGAAATGTTATTTCAGTAATTAAAAGAGCACAACCGAAGCTGTGCTCAAAAGTGGTGTCATGGAGAAAAGTTTCCCCTTAGTCCCCCCTGAAGCCAATCCTAGGGCTACGGTGCACACGACGTTCTAAAGATAATAGATGTGTACACCAGGGAAGTTCAGAGTTACTTGGCCGGTTTATTGCTAGGCCTCACCAGCAGGCTCTTCTCCATGACACCTAATAATATCAGAAAATATGCATTTTGTCAAGGGTAGATTGTGGATATAGAGAATCACAAAAAAATATGGTATAATAGTGCTACTTAATACTATTTAGTAAATATTTTTTATGCCTAAAATTCGTCTTGCAATAAATGGGTTTGGACGTATTGGACGTCATGCTTTTAAAGTAGCTAGTTTTCATAAAAATATTGAGATTGTTGCCATTAATGATCTCACAGATAATAAGACATTGGCACATTTGTTGAAATACGATACAGCGTATCCTGATTTCCAGAAAAAAGTTACATACGATAATAAACATTTAATTGTTGCAAATAAAAAGGTTATTGCTTTCGCAGAAAGAGATCCTTCAAAGTTACCTTGGAAAAAATTAAAAATTGATGTAGTCATTGAATCCACAGGAATATTTACAGATCTTGAAGGTGCAAAAAATCATATTAAAGCCGGCGCAAAAAAGTTATTATTTCTGCTCCTTCAAAAGGTGATGGTATTACCACGTATGTTCGTGGGGTAAATTGTGATACATATAATGACGAACAAATTATAGATAATGCTTCTTGCACCACGAATAGTGCTGCTCCAATTATGAAGGTATTGGAAGATGAATTTGGAGTAGAAAATGCCATGCTCACAACCATACATTCGTATACGGCTGATCAGAATTTACAAGATGGACCACATAAGGATTTGCGAAGAGCCCGTGCTGCAGCACAAAATATTGTTCCAACAACGACTGGGGCAGCTATAGCGGCTACAAGAACCATTCCTTCGCTTGAGGGAAAGTTCGATGGTATTGCTGTTCGTGTTCCAACCGTGACAGTTTCTCTGACCGATGTCACAGCAGTACTCAAAAAAGAAGTAACAGTAGAAGAGATAAATAAAGCATTCATTCGTGCTTCAAAGGGTTCATTAAAAGGAATCCTTGGTGTAACAGAAGAGCTTCTCGTTTCGAGTGATTATATTGGGAATGAATTGTCTACAGTTGTAGATATGCCAATGACCAAAGTAGTAGGAAAAAATTTGGTAAAAATTATTGCTTGGTATGATAATGAATGGGCTTATGCAAATAGACTTATAGAAATGGCGGAAATTGTTGGGAAATAAGAATATATTTTTGTGAAATTACTTCGTACACAAAAAAATTTAGAGGGGAAAAGAGTACTTGTTAGAGTAGATTTTAATGTACCCGTAGAAAAAGGAAAAATAACAGATAACACCAGAATATTATCATCTCTTCCCACAATAGAATATTTAAAAGAAAAAAAGGCAAAGATACTGTTGGTGACTCATTTCGGAAGACCAGAAGGAAAAGCAGTATCTTCACTTAAAGTAGATACCATAATAAAAGAAGTAGAGTATTTGATGCAGATAAAAATTAAAAAAATAGAAACAAAAAATTGGAAACTCAATAAAAAGGAAAAAGAACAAATACAAAGACAAATTGAAGGGATGAGAAATGGTAGTATTGCCATGTTAGAAAATATCCGTTTTGCAAAAGATGAACAAGAAAATACAGGAACCTTGTCACAGGATTTGGCAACACTCGCGGATCTTTTTGTTTTGGATGGTTTTGGTGTTGCTCATAGGAATGATGCTTCGGTATCTGGAATTACACAGTATGTTCGTTCTTGTGCAGGATTTTTGCTCGAAAATGAAGTAAAGGCACTCAATAAAATTCTCACACATCCAAAAAAACCGATGTGTATTATTCTTGGGGGAGCAAAAGTGGAAACAAAAGTGCCAGTCATAGATAAACTCGTAAAAAATGCAGATTCTATTCTTATTGGTGGAGTAATTTTTAACACGTATTTGAAATCACTCGGATATGGTGTGGGAGATTCACTTGTAGAAGAAAAGTATCTCAGAAACACAAAAATTTCTTGTCAAAAAAGAAAAGTAGTGAAACCCATAGACGTGATTGTTGGAGATAAAAAAGGAAAAAATTATCATGTGGTAATGCTTGATGAATCAAAAAAAGAAATATGTAAAAAAGGGGAAATGATTTTGGATATTGGTCCAATGTCTGTTTGTCTTTTTTCTAAGTATATAAAAAAAGCAGAGACCCTGGTATGGAACGGTGCTATGGGATATTTTGAACAAACGCCCTATGATATGGGAACTCGTGAAGTGGCACAGTTAATGGCAGAGCGTTCAAAAGGGAAAGCCTATGGAGTTATCGGTGGGGGAGAAACAATAGAAGCTATGGAGCTTGTTGGTTTGGATCATTATATTGATTTCATTTCAACAGGTGGGGGAGCAATGCTTCAGTATCTCGCTGGAGATATCCTGCCTGGCATAGAAGCACTCAAATGATGTATACTAAATAAGTAATTACAAATAACTATTTTTGTATGAACCTCAAAAACATAATGCGTGAACCAGAGACACGCAAAAAATTATCTGGAGAAGAAATTCCAAGAGCATGTCATTGTGCAACAATGGCAGAATTTGGGAAAAAAATTCTCTGGACATTATTTGGAATTATGGTTGCGTACAGTATTGTCCTTTTAGGAACGCTTATCCGTAATAATTTACAAGAATATAATTATATTGGAAAAGCAGATAAAGCAGAACGTACGATTCTCATTTCTGCTGAAGGAAAATCTACGGTCGTTCCAGATATTGGAGAAACGACCATTGGTTTTGAAGCTGAAGCAAAAACAGTAACTGAAGCACAAGAAAAAAATACAAAAGTGATGAACTCATTAATTGAGAAATTAAAAGCTCTTGGAATTGATGAAAAAGATATCCAAACTGCAAATTATAATGTGTATCCACAATATGATTATTTAGAAAAAGAAGGAAGAGTGCTTCGTGGATATATGGTTTCACAAAATGTTCAGGTAAAAATTCGTGATTTAGATATGGCTGATAAAGTATTTGCTCTTGCTGGAGAAGTGGGTGCAAATCAAGTGGGTGGGTTAAACTTCACAATAGATGAAAGAGACGCATATATTGCAGAAGCAAGACAAAAAGCAATGGTAAAAATAGAAGAAAAAGCAAGAATGCTCGCAGATTCACTTGGAATTCAATTAGGAAAAGTTCTTTCCTATGATGAATATGAATCAGGTGGTGCAGTGCCAATGTATAAGGCTTATGCAGAGGATATGGTGTATGGTATGGGTGGTGGAGTTGCTGCACCTACTATTGAAGCAGGAAGCACAGAAGTAGTATTGAATGTAAACGTAACATTTGAAATTAAATAGGTATGAGTTCACGCATTAAACAAGTAACAGCAAGAGAAATTCTTGATTCGAGGGGAAATCCAACAATCGAAGCACGAGTTGAGTTGCAGAGTGGGGCTTACGGTGTGGCTGCTGTTCCAAGCGGTGCATCCACAGGATCACATGAAGCACTTGAATTGCGTGATGGAGGAAAAAGATATCATGGAAAAGGTGTATTAAAAGCAATAAAGAATGTAAATACCAGTATTGCAAAAGCACTCCAAGGTCATAATTCTTTTTCTCAGAGAACCATTGATCGTATCATGTTTGAACTCGATGGGACTCCAAATAAAAAGAATCTTGGGGCCAATGCTATGCTTGCTGTATCACTTGCAAATGCACGTGCAGCAGCCAATGAAAAAGGAATGCCATTGTATAAATATATACGTCAGGCATTTCACTTGAAAGAAAAGAAATGGATTTTTCCACTTCCAACCATGAACATCATAAATGGAGGACAGCACGCAGAAAATAATTTGAGTGTGCAGGAGTTTATGATTGTCCCAAAACATGCGAAGTTTAGTGAACGTGTGCGTATTGGTGCAGAAGTGTTCCATACATTAAAAAAAATATTAAAAGAACAAGGATATAGCACAGGAGTTGGGGATGAAGGAGGATTTGCTCCTGAATTACCAAATAATGAGTCAGCGGTAAAACTTCTCGTGGAAGCAATTAAAAAGGCAGGATATACTCCAGGAAAAAATGTATTTCTTGCGACAGATATTGCTGCTTCAGAATTCCATAAAGATGATAAGTATTATTTTGAAGGAAAAAAAGGGATTTCAGCAGACGAACTCATAAAAGTGTTTGAGAGTTGGGTAAAAAAATATCCATTTGTTTCTCTTGAAGATACACTTGCAGAAGACGATTGGGAGAATTGGAAACAGATCACAAGGAAATTAGGAGGAAAAGTTGCACTTGTGGGAGATGATCTTTTTGTAACGAATACAAAACGTATACAAAAGGGAATTGACGAAAAAGTTGCAAATGCTGTTCTCATTAAATTGAACCAAATTGGTACTCTCTCAGAAACCATTGATGCAATTTATTTGGCAAAGGAACATAAATATAAAGTATCTGTATCTCATCGTTCAGGAGAAACATCAGATACCTTCATTGCTGATCTGGCTGTCGCTGTAAATGCAGATTATCTCAAAACCGGTTCACTTTCCAGGTCAGAACGGGTTGCAAAATATAATCGTGTGATGGAAATTGAAGAGGAATTAAACAAAAAAAAGAAATAACA
>JAZDMW010000036.1:0-11938 GCA_043800545.1 Candidatus Magasanikiibacteriota bacterium
CTTTGAGGTTGTGCTTGTAAAAGCACAATCGGGCGGATATATTCACTCTTCAATTTTTTAGCCTCTTTCTCCAACTCATTTCTTTTTTCAATACCTCTTGCGACAGAATCCTGCCACTGAGTAGCACTTTCCAAAACAATTGGGATCTTTACCATTTGTTCTTCTTTTAATTTTGAGGCTGAAATGTCTACCAAAATATTACTCCCTCCCCGTGGAGTGGCGGTGTATTCAATGATAAAGCAAGGATTTAAATCTTTAATAAAATCAATGGAAAGTTTAGTTTGAGTTTTGTGTCCCTCATCAATGACGATCAAGGGATTACTCATTTTAACAACATTTGCCAAAGAGTTAATAACCGTACCTTCCTCGTCTTTTTCCAAACCGTCGTCATTGTGCAAATTCTCAAAATGACTTAAAAGCGAACCGTTCTCTTGGTAAACTTTATATTTTGTTTGAATTTTTTTATCTTTTCTAAAAGCTTCTAAACTGGAGATAATAATACAAAGGTTATCATCAACATCCTCCCTACGAATACGCAAAGCTTCTTCATTGGAAAATATACGCACACCATTTTGAAAAGCCTCATCCAAAGCTCGGCGATGTGGGTCGTTCTTGTCTTTAAATTTTTTGAGTGTTTGGGTTTTAATCGCTTCCGACGGCACAAACCACATCACAATACCTTTATCTAATTTATTAGCCAAAGCGGTTTTCATTATCTCTTGGGTTGCGTGGCAAGCCACCATTGTTTTACCGCCACCAGTTGGGATCTTCACGCAAACAAAAGGAATTTCACCAAAAAAATCGGGATTATACGGTTTGTCGGTAATACCCATGAAAGCATACTTTGTTCCATGCTTTTGCAGTTCTTTTAAGTATTCTTTTAATGTTTCAATGGCCGATTGTTGATATTTTTTGAGTTCCATATATAGTTTATAGAATAATTAGGAAAAAACATAAAAAAACCAAGACACCCAAACTGCCACTTAAGAAAAATGCCCAAAATACTTTTTGTGCATTTTTTTTATCACTTGGTGTATATAATTTCTCCGGTTTTTTTACACAAGTCCATGAAAATAGGTCTTTTTTGTGTGCTTCAAACGCATTTTTAAAATATTTTCTTTCTTCTAGCTGACTCCCTATATCATTCCTCATGTTCGTTAACTCGGTCAAAGCTAAATAGTAAGTATTTGGTTTATTTTCTTTGATTATAAAGGCATGGTCAAGTTTTGTAAGACCCTTGATTAGTTCATCTTGGCTAAATACTTTTTCTTCTAAAAAAATAAAAATTATGCCGAGGAAAAAAGATGCACCTAAAGATAATAAACCAATTTTAAAAATAATATTGGAAGTGTAATCGCAAGATAGTGAATTGGATACAACTTCAACTGATAAAGAAGCTAGTGCCGCTCCAATAATACCCAAAAAAACTAAAATTAAATATTCAACAATATGTTTTTTTTCATCTCTACGCCGGCGTTCATTTTGTGCAAGGTATGTTTCGGCTTCTTGTGCAAATTTTTCATCCATACACTAATATACTTTAACCTCGTAAGGAATTTGTTTGAAAACGATATTATATTTTAATAGCTCATCCTCATCAAGATAGTTCTTATCGGCATAAACAATCTTTTTGTTTTCGGTTTTGCGAAGTTTGCTCAAAAAAGATTTGGTTAAAATATTTTTGTCTTTTTCTTTGTAAATAAGATAAAATTCGGTGTCACTGTGTTCTCCGATAAAATTCTTTTCAATTTTATTCTTATCAATGTTGGTTTGAGTTTCAGTAAAGTAAATGTAAGTAGCAAATTGATTAAAATCGCAGGTTTCTTCAATTTGTCCATGTTCGTCAAATAAGGGTTTGTCTAATTCGCAATACTCAAAACCGTCTTTGTAACCATATTTTTCAGACACTCTTTTTATTCTTTCAACAGTTATTTTTTTTGCTATTTCATTTTCCAATTCAACTAGAATAAATTTTCTATTTCCACCATCTTTCATATTCATATCTAAAACTGCATGTCCCGTTGTGCCAGAACCTGCAAAAGAATCTAAAATTATATCATCCTTATTAGTAGAAACTTTTATTAGGTATTCCATTAAACTAATGGGTTTAGGATTATCAAATTTAGTATCTGGAAGAAGTTCCTTTAAGAAAACTGTCGTGCTTTGAGCGTCAAAAACACCCCAATTGCTTTTGATTGCCATGTTCTCATTTTTCATTTCTAGCATGAACTCTTTTTGCTTCGGAAGAGTATCTTTCCATAAAATGCGTCCCTCTTTTATCATCCTTTCCAATGATTTTTTTGAAAAGGCCCAAGTGTTTTTATACTCTCTGCCCGTATTTGGATCGACAATAGTAAATGCCTCCTCAATAGGTTTGACGGTGCTTTTTATATTGGACTCTCGCCAAGGCCCTCTAGGATCATTATCAGGATTTTTAAATTTACCTGATTCTTCTGTTCTCGCTTGACCCACAAACTTGAAGTCGAAATTTTTTTGATACGCAATTATGTATTCATGCACATTAACTATCATGTTTTTTGGTGGAACACCCTTTGCGGATGATTTTTTATCCCAAATGATACTATCAATAAAATTCTTCTCGCCAAAGATTTCATCGCAAAGCATTTTCAGTGGAGCATGTTCGTTGTCGTCAATACTAATAAAGATGACTCCATCATCGCGAAGTAAATCTCTTAATAATTTAAGTCTAGGATACATCATGCATAACCATTTATCATGCCTACATAAATCTTCTGATTGACCGCCCACAACCTTACCAAGCCATTTTTTAATCTTCGGGGAATTTACTTTATCGTTATAAACCCAACTCTCATTTCCAGATTATCACCATGAATGATAAGATTTTGTGAGTTGTCGCCGACAGAAGAGGATTTAACTTTGCGAAGTAGTCGGAAAGGGACTTCCTTGTCGTGGTTTACTACGGCTTCCTTGCCGATCCAGTTTAAAGTTGGCATAGATATAATAAAATAGCGATCAAAAGATATCTCGTTTATTATAGGCCTTTATCGCCTGGTAGTCAATCAAAAAATATGGTTAAAAAATACCCGTTTTTATCAGGTATTTTTTATTGCTTTATTCTAGTCTCTTGATTATGTTAGCATGATAATCTGCAAGTTTATCTTCAATATAACTTTTTATTTTATATTCATGTTCAGCAATGATCGGTCGTACTTCTTCCTGTATAAGAGGTCGTACCTCTTCTTGTATTTTTGTTGACACGATACTCCCAACTTCATCTCGAATCTGATTAGAAATCATATCACTTAATTTTGGTAACAAAATACTATCAGTGTATTCTAGGAGTACACCTAACGTAACTGGTTTTTTGAGTTCTTCTTCTCGCATTTCCATATGGAATAATTATAATACATTTTTCCAGATTGTTCAATTATAACTCAATATATGTTTTATCTCCAATTATCATTTCTCTTCCTTCTTCCGTGCCAACATCTGGTTTTTGTACAATGCTAACATTTTTTCCAATAATACTTCCAGTAATATGCATTGGAATAGACAGGACACTATTTTCTAAAATAATACTATTAGAAATTTTTGCTTTTTGTATTTCTACTCCACTCCCCAATGTAACATCAGGGCCAAGAGTACAATCGTTCAAAACACAATTCTCCCCAATAATAACAGGTCCAGTAATATGTACATTCTCTAAAATTCTTGTACCTACCCCAATATGTACTTTTCCTTCAACACTTGAGGTATTTCCAATGTGTGAATATTGTATATAGTCTTTTTCTGGAATATTTTCTAACAACAATTTGCTCGCAAGGAGTAAATCATTGGATTTCCCCGTATCTTTCCACCATCCTGTAATTTCTTTATATCCAACAGAAAGACCACGTTTAAGAAAATCAGAATGAATACTGGATATTTCATACTCTCCACGTGCACTGGGTTGTATATTTTTGTAAGATTCAAAAAATACTTTTGGTCCATACAAATAAATTCCTGTAACTGCAAAATTATTTGGAGGATTCACAGGTTTTTCCAATACATCAATCAATTTTGTACCAGATTCATCAAACACGGGTACTCCAAAACGTTCTGGATCAGGAACTTCGGACAATGCAAGCATACAATCATGTCCGCCTTCATTAAATTTTTGTATGATTTCGCGTAAACTTCCAAGAAGAATATTATCTGAGAGATAAAACATAAATGGATCATCTCCAATAAACTGTTTTGCTTCATTTACCACATGTGCAATACCCTGTGGTCCACCTGTTTGTTCAAAATACTGAATTTTTATACCCCAATGTCCCCCATCTCCAATATGTTTTTGAAGTTCAGTTTCTCCCGGATTCACATTAATATATATTTCACGTATTCCAGACTCTACTGCCTTTTCTATAGCATGAAAAATCATTGGCTTATTTGCTAATGGCAATAAATGTTTGTTAATCGTTGTTGTGATTGGATGCAATCGTGTAGCACGACCACCTCCGGTCAAAATTGCTTTTCTAATTTCCATATATTTACCACCAAATAAATCCTCTTACTATAATCTTGTAATACCATTTCATAACAGGATTTGCAAGATTCTTCACCAATGGGGTGTCCACTGATGAATCCTGGAAATATATACCAGTTGAAGAATGTTCAAGAAGTTCTCTATCTCCAATAACACGAATACTCTGTATCTTTTTTCTTTTTTCTAACCAAAATTTCCAATTCTCTTTTTTCATCCAATACTTGTATACTTCCAAGCGTTTATCTGCATATCCATTTTTCCAGCTAAAAAACCAAAGCCCAATTTCGAGTGGGAGTGCAATTGGAAGCAACAGAAGAAGTGTCGGCCAGCGGAAAAACATCAGCATCACGGCATGGCGATTTCTTTCCATATAGTAAAACTTGGAAATACTTCGTGAGAATTGGTACTGATGATAGAAAATAGAATCACGTACTAATACAGAACGGTATCCTGCCATACGAAGTCTCATCCCCCATTCCAAATCTTCATGATACATAAAAAATCCAACTGACCAGGCTCCAAACTTTTTTATAAGATCCGCACGGACAAGCAAAGCAGCTCCACTTGGATAATCAATGTCTTTTATTGCTAGGAGTTGTAAATTCTTGTATGGAGTTTTATATTCATTACAAAAACCAAAACCAAGATAGTGAAATGAATTTCCTGCGCTATTTACCAAATCTGTTTCTGGATACAAGAGCATGAGAGATTGTGCTGCACCAATTGTTTTATCTGCCTCCATGGTTTCTGCAAGTGGTTCAAGAGCATTTGAAGCAAAAAAACCATCATTATTATGGAAAAATACATAATCAAAACCATGTTCAACTGCCCATTCTGCCCCCTTATTATTTCCTTCCGCAAAACCAATGTTTGTGGTATTTGCAATAATGGTCGTATGTGGTATTTCTTTCCCAGACAAAGGCATTACTGTGTCTTCAATATAATGGACAAAAGAACCTTCTGTATCATGGGGGTTACTGACAACAATAAACTCAATTTTATCCTTTGGATAGGATAATTTTTTGAGTGAAGACACAACGCTATCAATGTACGACTCATTATGGTAGTACAAAAGATAGACAATCGCAATTCTAGGATACTCTTTCATAATATTTTTTTACTCCATGCCACTTTAAGATAAATTTTATCCAACTGGTGATATGAATACGAGCCAATCTATTTTTTAATAATGCACGGAATACTCCCGGTACTTTTGCTGAACCTCTTCCATGTGTATGGGTAAGTACTATATCATGTACATAATATACTGCCCAATTTTTCTCCCACATGGACAATGACCAATCGATATCCTCATAATACATGAAATATCTTTCATCGAACATCCCAACCTGTTCAATTGCTTCTTTTCTTACAAACATGGCGGAGCCCATAATTGCATCAACGGGGATAGTACGCAAATGATCATAATCTTTCATATGATGATAGGCTACTTTCTTTTTTCCCCATTTTGTTTGTCCCAATTTTGTACGTTGAAAAAATGGTTGAAAAATTGAAGGATATCTCCAACATGAATATTGGAGTGAACCGTCTGGATAAACAATTTTAGGGCCAACCATACCAACATATTGATGATTTTCCATAAAATTATACAGTCGTGTTATGGTATTTTCTCCATCATGAAGAAGAGCATCTGGATTGAGTGCAAAATAATATTTTGCATCGGTAGACTGCATACCAATATTCTGTGCTTTTCCAAATCCAACATTTATTTCTTGTGGAATACAATGTACCTGTGGAAATTCTTTTTTTATATATTCAACACTTCCATCATCCGAGTTATTATCTACCACAGTAACTTGTACATCAAAAGGACACTGCAAAATTTCCTTATACAATGTTTTTAGACAAGTAAATATCTCATCCTTCATGTTGTAGTTAACAATCACGATATTTATATCTTTCATACTATTTCCACCACTTTCTCATTTCTTTATATGATACTTTTTTATTCTTTTGAATAGCTTTTCTTCGTTTCCAAATAATACCCCTCAGCTTCCATATCTCAAGAAGACCTTTCAAGGGCTTCCTCTCAAAGAAGAGAAACCAGAAGAACTTCCTTAATTCATACCATTTTATTGGAAAAAAATCAAGTATGAGGTTCTGCCAGTACTCATTTTTCATGAGATTCATCAGGTGATTTTTATAACTATGATATTTCACCCACTCCTTCTGATCCTTCTTGTTTTTGAGTGTAGAGCGAGTACCCAGCTCCTTTGGACCTGCCCCAGTTCTATCATGATATGCTACTGCATCAAGGAGAATAACACTCCTGTGGCCCCTACTCTGAAGCCGGAATGCCACATCCACATCTTCTTTATATGAATGATAATTCTCATCAAAAATGGTTCCATCCTCAAACTCAATATCCTGAAGTGCACTTCTACGAAACATTGGGAATGCTCCAGAGAGACCAAATACCTCAAGTGTATTTTCTTTGAAATTCATTTTTATTTCTTCCCAATTCTGTTTCGTGTATTGCTCAACAACTCTTCTATTCCGGAATACCTTGAGTCCGAGTGCATCAACATCATGAGTGAACTGCTTATTGAGAAAATCCCAACGCATCAGACGAGGAGAAACTCCTGCTACAGCATTGTTATTTTCTAAATACTTCACCATTTTTTCTAAACAATCTGGTTCAAGATACATATCCTGATTGAGGAAAAGTACATATTCACTCTCATGTTTTTTATACAATACATTATGTCCACCAGCAAATCCTTTATTGTCTTTTTCTTCTAACAAAGTATATGGAAATGAAGCATTTTCTAATTCTTTTTTTATTTTCTCAACCGTATTGTCATCCGAAGCATTATCCAATATACAAAGTTTCCAATCAGTATATGTTTGTTTTTTGAGGGATTCAAAAAGAAAAGGAATATATTTTTCTCCATTCCAAGTAACCAGTTGTACAACAAGTTTATTCATACTATTTACTTATCTTTTCTCCCAACCATGCAAGTCCGATACCAAAAGGACGAAAGAGAGCAATCCACATCCAGGTATACCATGGTTCCCACTTTTGAAAATACACCAGCATACTTTTGCTAAAATTCTTTTGCTTCCAGAGCGAAGTACGTTTTTTGAAGCTTTGTCCTACAAAATCTACACAAGATATAATCGGTGTATACATCACCTTCCATCCATGTTTTTTTGCTTCTCTACAAATATCTACATCTTCATACCAAATATAGTAACGAGGATCAAAAGCAAATCCTAATTCCTGCAAAAATTCTCTTCGTACGAGCATAAAAGCTCCACGAACAGAATCCACTTCTTGTTCTGTATCTTCATGAAAATCTTTCATAAGATAATTATCCAAAATACTTGGAAAAAGATGTGGGAGTTTAATTAACAATGCAATTTGTTCTGAGAGTTTTGGAAATCTACGTGGTGATGCTTCTCGATTAAAATTCCCTTGTTCATCAATGAGTTTTGGGCTCACAATTCCAACATCTTTGTGTTCATCCATCCACTGTACAAGTTTTACTAAACTGTCTTTTTCTACGTGCATGTCTGGATTCAAAAAGAGGAGATACTCCCCTTTTGCAATTGCATATCCTTGATTATTCGCATGACTAAATCCTGTATTTGTATCATTTTGTATACAAATAACATCTGGATACTTTTCTTTTATGAAATCAAGAGTAGTATCGCTTGAATTATTATCTATCACAATCTGTTCATAAGACATATTTTCTGCACCAGAAATAACAGACTCAATCTGTTTTCCAATATGTTCTTTTGAATTCCACGTAACCGTAATAACCGATAATTTCATATATTCTTAACAAACAGGTCCAGATATTTCTTTTTGTATGAGTTCTTTTTTTGACTGTGCATATTTTTCCATAGTCCTTCGAAGAGATTCATGAATTTCTGGCATCTGTATTCCAAGTTTTTCCAAATTTTCTGATGCCAGGATGTTATTTGATCTTGTTTTAGTTGCTAATCCCAAATCTACCAACTGTTGCGCAGTGAGCCATTCATTTGTATGGTTTGGGTCTACGAGTTCTTTATACAGATCAATAAGGTCCTTATGTCTCATAACTCCCCTATTTACCACATGAAAAATTCCCTCTGCTTTTTTCTCAAGGAGTTTATGAAATACATCTATCATATCCTCAACAATAGTGACACTATTCTCAACATCTACTACTTTTTCATACTTCACCAGTTTGTCTATAAGATTTGATGGACATGATCGTGAATCAATTGGCATGCGAATACGCGCGATACCAACATTTGGAAGTGTTGAGAGTACGAGATCCGCTGCCCATTTTGTACGAGTGTAGACAACCTCTTTTGGATTCCCCATATCATTTTCTCTCCACATTTTATCTTCATGATGAGAATCACCATAAAAAATACAACCTGTTCCCATATGGAGCAAATATTTTCCACGTTCCTGACAAGCCTCCGCAACCAAAATTGGAAGAAGTGTATTTCCAAGCATGGTTTCCATTGGGTGAGTCTCACACCAATCTACATTTGGCTTTCCTGTAATTCCAGCAGCGTTCAAGACAACATCTGGATTCACTTCATCCAAAACTTTGAGAACATCTTCTTTTGTATGAATAAACGCTCCAGAAATAATTGCTTCATCTCCCCACACTTCTTTGCAACGATTTCCAAGGTATCCATTTCCTAAAATAAGTATTTTCATATTATTCACAAATAAATTTTATCTTTCTTGTAGAGTATATTTTATTATCACTAGTAATAAAATATACTCTTTTGGGCTTGATATTTTTTTCTTTTAATTTTTCTAAAACTAACTTATTAGTAAAATATAATCTACAGTATTCTTTTTCATTGAGCTTACACGGAAGTAACGCGCTAATACCATTTGGTTCTGTAAAAGTCATGCTATTTCCACCACGGCTAAATCTATTACCACTAATTCCCCAATCTTGCACCACAATGGGTCTTGGAGATGTATTAATAGCACTAAACCTCAACAACTCTTCGCTATACTCATAATCTGGGTTGTCATCTTTTTCTTTTTCAGTTACAAGACGTCCCTGTTGTGTACCCAGTAATGGTTGCGCATAGTATCCCCTTGACGCCGTAATTTTTAATTTTGGACGATTCCATATATACTTTAGGAACTCAAACAAGGCTAGCAATGTCGAAAGTACTGCTGCATATAGAGCAATATAATCTATGTTATTCTCTTCCATATTGTAATTCATAATATTTTTGGTAATCACCACTTTTGCATCTCTCTAACCAATCTTTATGACTTGTATACCACTCAACCATTTCTACAAGCCCTTCGTGCAATGTTTTTTGTGGTTCCCATCCAAGTTCATTTTTTGCTTTGGTAAAATCAATAGCATACCGTCTATCATGTCCTGGTCTATCTTTTACATATTCTATATACGATTCATCCAAATTCATAATATTGAGAAGTTCTTTTACCAAATCAATATTTTTTGTTTCTGCATTTCCTCCCAAGCAATACGTTTCTCCAATTTTTCCATTTCGGAGTATCATATCTATACCACGGACATGATCCATGACATGAATCCAATCCCGAACCTGTAACCCATCTCCATACACAGGTACTTTTTTTCCTTCCATGAGTCGTGAGATAAATAAAGGAAGAATTTTCTCTGGGAACATATACGGTCCATAATTGTTTGAGCAATTGGATATGGTCATGTGTATTCCAAACGTATGGAAATATGCCCGTACCAAATGATCTGATGCAGCCTTTGCAGCAGAATATGGACTTCGTGGATCATAGGGTGTCTTTTCGTTGAAAGCAGGATCATCAGGCTTAAGCGCACCAAACACTTCATCAGTTGAGACATGATGAAATCTTTTTCCATATTCTTTTACAGCATCGAGCAACACTTGTGTTCCAAGCACATTTGTTGTAATAAAAGATGTTGGATCGAGAATAGAACGATCCACATGAGATTCTGCAGCAAAATGCACAACAGCATCAACATCTTTTACCAAACTGAAAATAAGATCCCGATCACAAATATCTCCTTTTACAAAAGTATAGCGAGGATCATTTTCTCTTTCTTTATGATTTTCTAAATTTCCAGCGTAGGTCAACTTATCCAAATTTACAATTTCAATATCTTGATAGGTATCAAGCATGTAATGGATAAAATTGGTTCCAATAAATCCCGCACCACCGGTAACAAGTATTTTCATATATCAATCTTTAGTTAGTCAAGGAGTTCATAATGGAAATTGTCTTCTGAACGAGATGGGTTGTTCGTAAAAAGGACAATAACTGCATTTTCTTTTCCAACATTCTTCGTTGCAAACGCAACCTTCGTCGGAACATGGATAGCATGTCTCCCTGGTTCCATATATACTTCTTGTCGTTTTTTTGTATCAACATGTTCAAAAATTGCTAACACCTTTCCTTTTTCAACATAAAACATACGCATGGTATCTTTATGGAATCTATTCCCGGTTACAATTCCTGGTTCAATCGTAAGACGTGACATGTAAATATCCCCCACCTTTGCCGTAGACAATACACGTCCTTCTTTACTGACATCATCCGTAAAACGAAATATTTTAATAAAATCTTCTTCTCTCTCTTCACTCATATAATTACAATAATTTTGCTATATCCGCTACACTCGTATCCGACTCCTTTTTCACAATTGAGTGTATATTTCCACCTGTATCCCCTTCATACCGTGGAATAATATGAACATGCATATGTGGTACCAATTGCCCCGCAAGGCGACCATTATTCATACCAATGGTAAAGTCTTTTACTCCGAGCTTTTCTTCTAATTTACGGACAACTTTCTGTATTGCTGGAAAAAGTCCCTCGAGGTTCTTTTCTTCATACTCCTGGAGAGATTCCCCATGTTCCTTCAAAACTACCACAGTATGCCCCTTTGTACAAGGAGTAATATCCAAAAAAGCAAGTACTTTTTCGTCCTCAAATACGGTATAGTTTAGTATCTCCCCTCTTACTATTTTACAAAAAATACAATTTTCCATATTGTTTATTCTTTTATAATACGACGTAACTCTAAATTATTCGCTGTATACAGCGGTTCTTCTACCTTCATTTTACTTTTTTTGAGGAAATTCTGCAAGCTTTCTTCTTGTTCTTTGTTCAGCTTCAGATCATAGAGATATACAGGCATTTTGACTTCAACCAAGCGTACAAAAGCCTCCCTGTAATATTCCTCCTCAAATCCTGCAATAATTTTTCTTTTTGGATACAAATATTTATCTGCATATCTCGTTACAATCACAGCATTCTCTTCTGTTTGGGCAAATACAGCTTCTTGTTCTGCCATATAGCTCTTCACAGCATTCTTCACCATAAAAAGTCCTTCATAAGAGAAAAAAACTCTGTCAAAAGAATACAAAGACAGAAATACCATTGCGGAAATTAACAACTTTTTTCCATGTTTC
>JAZDMW010000046.1:0-17669 GCA_043800545.1 Candidatus Magasanikiibacteriota bacterium
TCCAAGTGCGAGGGATAATAGACCTTTGAAGTTTGAAGAGTTCCAGAAAAAAGTAGATTCTCTTATTTTTGTATCTGCAACTCCTTCTGAATTTGAAATCAAGGAAAGTGAACAAGTGGTAGAACAAATCGTCAGACCAACTGGATTAATTGATCCTGAGGTTATTTTGCATCCTGTTACAGAAAATAAAGAAAAAGGGAACACATCACAGGTTGAGGATGTTATTGAACGAATACAAAAAAGAATAAAAATGGGGGAGAGAACACTGGTCACAACACTCACAAAACGTATGGCTGAGGATTTGACCGATTATCTCAAAGATAAAGGAATTAAGGTGGAATATATCCACAGTGATGTGAAGACTATTGAACGTGTGGATATTATTACAAAACTTCGTCGGGGAGAGTTTGATGTGCTTGTTGGAGTCAATCTTCTCCGTGAAGGATTAGATATTCCAGAAGTTTCTCTCGTAGCGATTCTTGATGCAGATAAAGAAGGATTTTTGAGAAATGAAACCAGTCTCATACAGACGATTGGTCGTGCTGCAAGAAATGTAAATGGACAAGTTATAATGTATGCAGATAAAATTACCGCTTCAATAGAAAAGGCAATTGCAGAAACGACTCGTCGTAGAGAAATTCAGATGGCATATAACAAAAAACATGGAATTACTCCTGAGACAATTCAAAAAAGTATTAAAAATATTTTGGATGAATTTGGTATCTCTGCAAAAAAAGGAAAAACGTCTGCAGGTGGAAAAAGAAAAGAACAATTGCTACGACTTGATTTAGCAGGGGATGCAAGGCCTTTGAAAGAAATTATTGTGGATAAAGAAAGAAAAATGAAACAGGCTGCAAAGGAATTGGAATTTGAATTGGCTGCTATTCTTCGTGATGAAATACGGGAATTAAAAATTCGTGAAAAGGCCTCAAAAAAAGAAAAGAAGTAGAGGTGGGCTCTACTCAGTGGGTGGGATACTCTTGATTTTTTCGTAGATGTAGAAGCAGAGAGTTCCGAGGATCCAAAGTGCTGGACCTGCGAGGGAGTACAAGAAATACTTGCTGGGTATGGGGTGGGGATGCCCTGCAGTGAGGATGAGGTACACCACGAGGAAGGAGGTAAAATTGCCCAAAAGAACAAAAATGATGTTTTTGACAATTTCCTCTTTGGTTGGATTCTGGTAGGCCAGATATGCTGCAAAAATTGCAGAACTGAACAGGGTGCAGGCACCGATGAGCAGGAATGCCACAAGTTGCAGAATTGACGGCATGGTTCTTCCTCCAGAGGTTTGGGTATGAATTAAAAATAGAATAATTAAAGTTTTTTGTCAAGATACTATGAAGAAGTTTTTATACATTTTTGGAATCGGTGGAATAGTTCTCTTTCTCTTTTTTGTATTTACGAATATTTGGATTTTACAAAATAAAAAAAATATTCTTTCATCAGAAGAATTTACAGGAAGAGAGATTGCATTGGTATTTGGTGGGGGAATGAAAAATAAAACAACGCAGAGTGATATGCAAGAGGATAGAGTACAGTTGGCTGTAGAATTATATAAACAAGGGAAAATACAACAAATGATTCTGACTGGGGACGATGGGGCGAATCGCTTTGATGAAGTGACGTATATGAAAAAGTATGCTCTCGATAATGGTGTTTCAGAGGAAGATATTTCTATTGATCCTCATGGATATAACACGTATACAAGTTGTTATCGCGCATCACATGAAAGAAAAATAAAAGAAATGGTTGCCATTTCTCAAGAATTTCATTTATCTCGTATCCTTTTTTTCTGTAATCATTTTGGAATAGATACGCTTGGTGTGTCAGCAGATTTGGAAGAGTACGATACACGAGGAAAAATTTGGACCATGACCATGCGTGAGATGCTCGCGAGATTCAAAGGTTTTGTACAAGTGTATATTACAAAACCAGAACCATTGATGTTTTATAAATAAAACTAAGATTCCATTAAGACTTCATTTTTGTCAAACATATCCATGATATACAGAACTTCCTCAGGGTATGTGTGGAGGACTGTTCCGTTATATCTATACAATTTCATATAATTATCTGTGTCTTTGTAGTATCGTGCAGTATCTGGATCATTTCCTGAAAGATTTTTTCCAACTTCTTCAATCGCTTCATCAAAATTTTGGAATGGTATTTTTGCAGATCCCCATCCAAATGGATTATTGTTCATCAGTCTCTTCCCTCCAGATGATTCACGAACAGCAATAGCCGGGAGGAGTCTCCAGTCCAGTTCATATTTATCTGCTACCTCTACAAATTTTTCTCCATGCCCTTCAAGGGGCATGTTTCTTTTTTCAAAATAAGAATCTATTTTTTCTATTTTCATTTGTTTTTCTGCACGGAGATTCATCTGTGTTCGTGCTTGAGTAAGAAGTGGATACACAATACAAGCAGACACAAAACAAACAGCGAGAACTTTGCTGTATTTTTTGAGTTTATTTTGTTGCTTCTTTTTCTTCGGCATAGATGTCTTTCTTTTATTATATCAAAGAAACAAAAAACACCCAAAAGGGTGTTTCTTGTTTGTATTGCGTTTACGCATTTACTTCAGTATTCTCAAAAGCATCCATAATCGCAAGAACTTCGTCTGGGTAAGTAGGCATAACTGTACCATTGTAATACCACAATTTTGTATAGTTATCCTTTGTACCATAGTAACGAGCCGTATTTGGGTTATTACCAGAAAGGTTTAAACCAACGACATCGATAGCTTCCTCGTAGTTCTTAAACGGAATTTTACATGAACCCCAACCGAAAGGGTTGTTGCTCAAAAGGTGTTTACCACCAGATGATTCACGAACAGAGATCGCTGGAAGCAATCTCCAGTCAAGACCGTATTTATCTGCAACGTCAACGAATGTTTTACCGTAACCGGCTAAAGGCATTCCACGTTCAGTATAATACGCATCAATTTTCTCAGCACGAAGGTCTTTTTCTTTTACCACTTCTTTCTCTTGTGAAAGGACGATAAGAGGTTTTGTAGTATTTTCAGAAATGGTAGTTGTAGGGACGTTCCCTGGGATCATACCGATAATACCGGCAAGTAAGATCATAAAGCTGTTCATATATGTATATATTAAGGATTAACCTATACAAAAAATTGTCCGGCTGGACAACTTATGTAACACACCATAATACCATATTTTTGGGGTTTTGTCAATAGCTTACCCTCTTGATTTGGCTAAAATAAGGCAAAGATGAGAAGCAAAAAGGGGATAAAAAAAGGCCTTTTTAGGCCTTGTCAAAAAAGTTCGCCCCAGCCGTAGCTGGGGCAGAAAAAAGGTGGGGAATGGTGGTCAGAGAGGAACGATTTCGACGGTTTTTCCGTTGAGTTCTGGGATCAGCATCCCAGATCTACCGACAATCCCTTTCAGGGACCATCCTGCCTTCAGGGTCGCATGACCGTCTGGTTTTCTGAGGAGGAAGAATCCATTACAGAACCCGCAGGGTTCCAGGACCTCCCAAATCTGCATATTTGTATCCTGGATACCAGAGCTTCCAGGCATTATTTTTGCCCAATCTTCGAGTGCAATCATGGGTGTGTCCCCCTGCGTTGTTGTACGAAAATACTAGCAAAGATTGGAAATTTTGTCAATAATAAAAAAACGCTTTGTGTAAGCGTTCTTTATATGTTTTAATTAAAGACAACCTTTCAGCTTCAGAAGTTCTCCAAGTGAAGGAGATTCTCCACCAAGGATTGCTTTTGCTCTTTCTTCTCCAATGGCTTCAAGTGCACAGGCTTCTTGTTCTTTGGTTATTTCTGTAGGGAGGCTTTTAACATCCACTCCAATCGAGTCAAGAGTTTTTTCTTGTTTATTTGAGAGAAGGGGATGATCATAGGTTTGTTCTGTGGTTGTAGTTGTTTCTGTTGTATTTTCTTCAGTTGGTGTACTTTCCGGAAGTTTCATTTCAATATTCATTGGTTTAATAACGAAGAAATACAATAATGCAATGCCTATGACTCCAATAAGGATAATGGAGAGTATTATAGCCCCAAGGACTACTAAAATGGTTTTGATTGTTTGATTCATAAAAAAAAGATAGGAGTTATACTCCTATCATATACTAGAAAGGCGCTCGTGAAAAGAGCGCCTTAGAGTTGGTGGGGATTTTTGGTGGGGTATGGAAATTAATCAAACCCAAATTTGCTTGAGTCAAATTTGGGTATACCATCCAGGTCGACTTCTACTACCCCCTCGCCGAGGTAGCCGGACAAGGACCTTTTATCCGTGTTCTTGTGGTCGAACACCTGAACACGGAATCCTGCACCCTTGCGGACACAGGTCCGTCCACTAGAGGCGATGAGGGTGAAGTCGCCATTCTTGATTTCCAGTCGTTCTCGTCCGATACACGCCTCGTCAGGGTGACAATGCGAGTTGTCAATGCAGAGGCATGCAGCAGCCTGGACCTCCCCGGAGTACCCTTTGTACCCGAAGGTACTGAGGTATGGTTCCTTGCGGGAATTTCCGGGAAAATTGTTGCTGGCACATTTGCGTTTGCTACTCTCAACGATTTTTGTGGGCTTAGCCCAATTGTTATCATCGAGAGTTTGGTGGTGGGCCTTTTGTCTTTCTACCTGCTCTGCTACCTGTTCTTTCTGCCTCTCCGCCAGCTCTTTGCTGGGGGAAAAGTAGTTGCGGTAGGCTTTGAAAATATTCCCTCCGAATGCGAGTAGGAAACAGAAGAAGAGGGCGATGGAGATCGCCCAGGTTTTCCACCCACCACTTTTTGTCATCAATTTTGTGAAGACAAATATGGCGAGGAAGACCATTATGGCGATAAGGAGCAGTCCTCCTGCCCACAGCAACGAGTACAGCAGGACAAACTTGATAATCATGATGAACAATGGGATCATCACGAGGAGAAGAATGACGAACACGAGCTCCATAAGAACCTCCTGGAAAGTTGTTTGAGTTCTTTGTAAAGAACATAGCATAATACCAGTTTTTTGCTCTTTTGTCAATGGTTGCCAAAAAGGGGCTTCTGTGGTAACTTGTATGTCAATAAGTAGTATTCTATGGATCAAGTCAAAATAGCCTGGTATGGAATCCACGAAGGAGAGGAACCTCCGCTTTGCCCTGCGGGAGGAATATTTTTTTCTGGTTGTAATCTGCGTTGTGTATTTTGTCAGAATTACCAGATATCTCAACAGGGAGTTGGAAAAATGTATTCTGTAGAGGAATTGGCAGATATAATGCTTCACTTACAAAAACAAGGAGCGAGGAATATAGATTTGGTGACTCCAACATTGTGGTATAAGCAGATAAAAGAAGCAATTATTCTGGCTCGTGAGCGGGGACTGACTCTCCCTCTTGTTTGGAATAGCAATGGGTATGAGAGTCAAGAAATACTTCAGGAAATGGAAGGGTATATAGATATATATTTACCAGATTTTAAGTATAGTGATGATACTCTTGCTTACAGGTATTCTGGGAGAGAAAATTATTGTACAACTGCAACACAGGCAATTGAAGAAATGCTTCGCCAAGTAGGGAATTTTGATGAACAACAAATGCGTGGAGTTATTATCCGTCACATGGTATTACCGAATAACTTGGAAAATAGTTTTGGAGTACTCCAAAAAATTGCTTCCATAGATAAAAATATTCATGTCAGTCTCATGAATCAATATTTCCCTATGCATAATGCAGGGAAGTATGAAGAATTAACAAGAATCGTTACTGAAGATGAATTTGAGAAAGTGTATCAGTATCTTTTGGATCTTGGTATAGAGAATGGTTGGGTACAAGGAGAAAAAAGCCAGGAGAATTTAATTCCTGACTTTTTAAAGGAGAATCCATTTGAATCGCATTAATCTGCTTTCACAGCCTCAACAGCAAGACTTTCCAGAGGCAGGCCTTGGTATTGTGTTTTGCTAATGCTTTTATTTTCTCCTAGAATATTTACTTGAAGCCCTGATTGTTTAATTATCTCAATATACTCCTCCTTCAAAAGTGCTCCACCGACACATCCAGCAATAAGGGTTTCATCATTTCTTTGTTCTTCTCTCAGTGGTTCAAGTAAAACAATATCAGAGATATACATTCTTCCTCCAGTTTTTAACACCCGAAATGCCTCATGAAATACCGCAAGTTTATTCGGCGCAAGATTAATAACACAATTGCTAATAATAATATCAATGGAATTATCTTCAAGAGGGAGGTTCTCAATATCTCCTAAACGAAATTCTACATTGGTATAATTATATTTTTTTGCATTTGCATTTGCTTTTTCAATCATGGCTTCAGTCATGTCTACACCAATAACTTTTCCAGATGTTCCAACTCGTTTTGACGCAAGAAAAGCATCAAAACCAGCACCACTTCCGAGATCCAACACCACATCACCTTCTTTAATTTTTCCAAGTGCCAGTGGATTCCCACATCCAAGACCTAAATTTGCTTCTGGTACTGCATTCATGTCATCATCAGAATATCCAATACTTTTGGATATTGCCTTCGCGCTCTTACAACCACATCCACAACCTGAACCGGTTGCAATATTTGCATAACTCTTCTTCACAATATTTTTTATTTTATCCTGTTCCATAGTATGTAATATATATTTACTCACAAATAGTAGCATTTTACAGGAAAATTGACAAACAAAAGAAAAAATGTTGTTATGAATATACTAAATGTATTCATTAATTATATATGTCAGAAGAAAAACAAATACCAAAGCATGTTGGAATCATCATGGATGGAAATAGACGATGGGCAACAGAAAGGGGATTGCCAACATTAGAAGGTCATACACAAGGATACATGAAGATGAAAACAATCCCTGGTTATTTTTTTGCCGAAGGAGTTGAGGTTGTTTCTGTATATGCCTTTTCCACAGAAAATTGGAAACGAACAGAAAAAGAAGTGAGCTATCTCATGAAGTTGCTCACACAAGCCTTTACAGAAGATTTGGAAGAATTCCATAAAGAAGGATATAGACTCCTTATTAGTGGAAGAATAGAAGATTTACCAAATGATCTTCCAAATATTTGTAAAAATGCAATGGAAAAGACAAAAGAGAATACAAGAGGGATATTTAACATATGTCTCAATTATGGTGGCAGACCAGAAATTATTGATGCTATAAAACAAATACTCAAAGAAACAGAGATAAATGAAGAAATAATACAAAAGCATTTGTATCATGGAGAACTCCCTGATCCAGATATAATTGTGAGAACATCAGGTGAACAAAGACTTTCAGGATTCCTCCTGTGGGAAAGTGCATACAGCGAACTCCTCTTCCTAGAAAAGTATTGGCCTGACTTCAATGAAGAGGATGTACAAGCAGTTCTTCAAGAATATGCAAAAAGAAAAAGAAGGTTTGGAGGGAATTAAAGAAAAGAAACAAAATAAAAATAGCCTACACAAGTAAGCTATTTTTAATTGTCGGTGATAAAGCTCACCGAGGGCTATTGTGGAATTATGGGTACATTCCACAGAGGCAGGTTGTTGAAGGAGAGTTAGAAGATCTTGAATAGTAATCACGCAGATTGAGTGGGGTGTGATTTTCACTTAGATAGTTAATAGCATCGCAGAAAGGGAGACCTTGCAAACCATCAAAGGCAGGTCCACCATTTGTTAGTGGAACTACCCACCATGGAGTAAATGGTGCGAAATTAAGGACATTGCTTTCTCGAGTATAATAACTGTTTTCGTCTCCATCGTAGTATTGAGAAGCATCGCCATCTCCAAAACAAGGAATTGTCACTTCATTAAAAGAAATGAGTTGCATACCTGCGAGTGTGCAAGCTCTTGTGCACGGCATTGGATATGCTTCCACGTTTTCTAGAGGTATCCGTTGTATGCAGAAGTAGAGCCGGTTGTTCACGTAGATTTCGGTCGCATTTTCAGGACAAGTCCTGGTGCAGTCGCGACCGTTTTCTCCACGTTCTCCCTGAGGACCTTCTGGTCCGACAGGACCAGGCTCACCTTGAATTCCCTGAGGGCCTTCTGGACCCATGGGTCCAGGGACACCCTGTGGGCCACGGGGACCTCTGGGTCCTGGGCAACAGCAGGGTTTGTTGTGTGGACGAAGTACGTTGTTGTCGCAGGAACAGTCGCTGTTCTGCAGGTTGTAATTCTCCGAAGCAATGGGTGCCTCGCCCTGGCTTGTACAGCCAAAGAGGAATGAAAAGAACAAAAGGAATCTCATCGATCACCTCCGTCGTTGGTTGAAACGACACGCTACCATATCCTATATTAGCACAAATGTCAAGATACAAAAAAAGCCTAAATAAATAAGCTTTTTTTGATTGTCGGTGATAAAGCTCACCGAGGGCTATTGTGGAATTATGGGTACATCCCACAGAGGCAGGTTGTTGGAGGGGTCAATGGAGGTCCTGCAATATCATGGCCTTTTGCTACAAACCACTGTGTGGTAACTGGACTTTCATACCAAAGGTTTCTAGTGAACAAGATATTTTCGTTGAAATAGTTTGCCAGTTCACAGAAATTCATAGATCCCATTTCATCCACTGGAAGACCATATTCACGTAGAGATATTGTCAACCATGGAGTCACGAGACTATACCAAGGGTGTAAACTTTGGAAACCCTCTTTGGTATAGTAACTGTTTTCGTCTCCATCGTAGTATTGGGGAGCGTCACCATCCCCAAAACAGGGAATGGTGGTCTCGAAAATCGAGAGAAGTTGCATTCCCTCTCTAGCACAGGCTACAGCACATTGTGTAGGAAGGGCTGCAATATCCACCAGAGGTATCCGTTGCATGCAGAAGTAGAGCCGGTTGTTCACGTAGATTTCGGTCGCGTTTTCTGGACACGTTCTGGTGCAGTCGCGACCGTTTTCTCCACGTTCTCCCTGAGATCCTTCTGGTCCCATGGGGCCGGGTTCACCAGGAATACCCTGTGGTCCACGGGGACCTCTTGGTCCGGGGCAACAACAGGGTTTGTTGTGGGGGAGAATGGTGTTGCAGTTGTTCTGCAGGTTGTAATTCTCCGAAGCAATGGGTGCTTCGCCCTGGCTGGTACAGCCAAAGAAGAACGTGAAGAGCAAAAGGAATCTCATTGATCACCTCCGTCGTTGGTTGGGACGACACGCTACCATATATTATATTAGCACAAATGTCAAGATACAAAAAAATAACCTGCAAAAAGCAAGTTATTTGTATTATTTGTTTACATAAAGAAATTAAGCCTGTTTTCTTTGGAGCATTTCTAGGAATAATCTATATTTTTTACCAGATAATTTTAATTTTACTATTCCAGATTCTGTCCATGATTTTTCTTTTCCGTTTGGAAAAGTTATTTTTCCACCAAGCAGTCTTTTTATTGTTGTAATTTGTGCAAGAGATTCCTTGTTAAAGCCAAAATATTGAGATGCTTCAGATAATACCGTGGTTAAGTCTTTATCTGCTACTTGTTTTGCATTATGAGAAGCTACCATATCACCAATAACGCTTACCACTGTAGAGAGCGTACCAGCTGAACCAGCAATACCAAGTGCTGATCCTGTTTGTACAAAATAGATACTGTCATTTGTTTCAAGGATTGACCAATAAGACATGGTTGCTACACCAGCAACCTTTATATTTGTTATTGAACTTAAGATAGGTTGATGAGAAGCTTCCTGCATAGTATAAAAATTAACTTACAAATTTTTCACGGTAGGAATATAAAATAACAATGAATAAAACAATTCCACCTAACGATATTAATGTTTTTGCATCTGCAAAATTGCCACCTGCCAATTGATTGGAAACTTCAAAGAAAATTGTATATATTAAACTTAACATGTTTAACACCATTGCACCAGTATATGCTTTTTTATGCATTTTGAATATTCCACTGCCGTATTTAATATTCAATATACCAAAAATAATGAAGATAATTCCTACTACAATTCCAAATACAATTCCAAAAAATAGAAGTTGAAGAATACCTGTTACGATTATACCGAGACCAGAAAGACACATAAGTCCGCCGACGATCTGTAAAGGGAGTGGAGCCTTGCCAGTATATAATTTGAAAGAGTTTGGTTTTGTGTCCTTGTTTGGTTGAAACTGTTGAGATTCCATATTTTAATGATTAAATCTTATATGTGATTGAAGTATCTATATTGATAACGTTTTGTTGATTCCATTGTATATTATTGTAAAAAGTAGGTCAACTAATAAATGATAAAACGTCGAAATTAATAAAGATTCTTAGTAGTATAAAAGTATTTGTTTAAGTCCGATCGGTTATCCGATGAAAATATACAAAAAACACCCTTTCGGGTGTTTTGTCTGCGGTGTGTGATTGACGGTATCAGAACTGTATAATATTGCTCTAGATAGACATGTTGTGGATAAATATTGACTTTTTCCTCAATATTTGCTATATTATATATGTGCTTGTGGGCGTAAGCCCCGTTCGGCCAATCCGCAAGGACCATAAGCCGATAATCAGGCACAACAAAAAATCTCTTATCCAAGGGATTTTTTGTTTACTCATCTTTAATTTTATCAGACCCAATAACACGAGTTTTATTACTGAGTGCCCAATAAGGCATAACACTCCAAAAATGATATTGACCATTTTCTCCAACCTTTCTTACGACAACCATAATACGTGTTGGATTGCTAAAATTTGTAATCGCAAAAAAGCCAAACCATTCAATTAATCCTGTTTTCCTAAAACCACTATGATCTGGTTTCCCCACAGGACAAAGACTGCGCCTATATTCCTGAATTGTAGTCGATTTTTGAATTATTTCTACCGCTTGTTTTAAAAACTTAAATTTATACTGTTGCACTTTTTTACTTCTTTCAGAACGATGGCCATCATAACGTAGATGATGAAAACCCTCGGAATTAAAATACACTGTTGCCTTTAATGCTGGGCTAGTAATACTTACAATGCTTTTATATTCTTCTTCGGTTTTTTGTTTTAATTTGTTAAACCAAACTAAATCAACTTCTGTCATAAACAAACCCTATATATTTAAATTTAATAAGAATAGTATAGTTTGTTTATTGCATCAAGTCAAAAAATGTCCAGATGATGGTTCAAACTAAAAGCTTCCCTTATTTCAGAGAAGTCTTTTGTGTTTTATCTGCGGGACCAATGGGACGCTATTCGAACTTTTTTTCAGAATAGTATATTTTGTCAGATTTAAATAAAAAGAGCCAACACATGTAAGCTCTTTTTATTTGTCGGCGATGAAGCTCGCCGAGGGCTATGGTGGTGGAAAAGGACTAATCGCAGAGGACAGGCTGCACTCTGCCATGAGCCACGTGAGCAGCTTCTTTGCCTTTGTGCAGGTAGAGTACGGCTTCCAGAAGATAAGCCATATCCAGCCGTTGCTGACGAGCCACTTGGCCGAGCGACCGATCGCTTCCTCTCTCATATTGTGCATCGACTCGATGTACTCTTCATCGTACGCCATGTCGTTCGTCGAGAACTGGAGGAAAGAAAGATAACTCATCAAGCCCGCCAGCGCGATGAGCACCTCATTGGTGTGGATCTGGTTCACACCATTGTCGACGAGCGTCAGCAGAATCTCCTCCACTCTACGCATGCCGTTGCACTTTCGTGCAAGTCCGTTGCTTTTAGCGTAGGACAGAAGCAGGCTCTCGAACCTGGTGATCGTATCCTCCCGACTTTCTTTCATGAATTTTCTCCTCATGAATGTGAATGATTTGAAATGCATTGTAATCTGTCTTGTGAACACACGAAGACAGTCATATAATATATCAAAAAAATCTTGGTTTGTCAAGGTCTTTTTTTGTATACAAAAACTCCGCTGTTAAGCGGAGTAATTTAGCGGACTGGACGGGACTCGAACCCGCAACTTCCGCCGTGACAGGGCGGTGCTCTAACCAGTTGAACTACCAATCCATGTTGTGCTTCATTTGAAGCACAAATATATTAACACATTTGTGTTTGCTTGCCAAGAGTTTACGCTCTTCCATGCATTTTGTCATGGAGTGTTTGTCCTGCAGTTTTTGGTGATACTCCACGTTTTTGTTTCTTTTTATCGCGAGTAATTTTTGCTGCTTGACGCTCGAGTTCAAAGAGAGCTTTGATTTTTTTTCTAAATCCCATAGAATCCAATTAATTGAGATAACGAGGATATAATACAGTATAGACAATAAAATGTCAATATAGGGTATTGTGAATTGTTTTGTGAATAAAAAAGTCCTCTCAATGTTCAACTTGAGCAGGAGGCTAAGGAGGGGGAACCTCCGCTCAAATTGAACACCCAAAGGACTTTTACGTACGGTATTTTAACAGTTTTTTTGTGTTGTGTCAAAGTATTATGTGGATAAAGTGACACTTTTCAGTGTCACTGTAGAAAGGGATAAAAAAACCGCATTGTGCGGTTTTCTTTACTATTTTACGAAATCTACGATTTTTTCAAATACTTTTGGTTCTTGTGCAGCTACTTGTGAAAGTATCTTTCTATCAAGACCAACTTGTTTTACTTTGAGAGTTCCCATGAACTTGCTGTATGTTGTACCAAAGGCACGAACTGCAGCATTGATACGAACTTGGAAGAGACGACGCATTTCACGTTTCTTATTCTTTCTATCGCGGTAAGCGTATGCTCCTGCTTTTGTATCTGCTACTTTAGCAACTTTGATGAGATTTTTGCGTCCGCCCTCAAAACCTTTTACTCGTTTATGAAGTGAACGTCTCTTTTTTGCGTGTGTAAGACCACGTTTTACTCTAGGCATATCTTCTTGTTATTTACTGTTTTCCAGTGCTTATGCGTGTGGCATTGCACGAAGTATGGTTTGTTTAAGAGTACTTGACAATGTGTTATCACTTCTTTTGTTTCGTCTCACTTTACCAGTCTCACGAGAGTTAAAATGATCCTGACCATCAGTACGTTTGATAACTTTAATGCCACTTTTGCTTCTCTTGATTTTTAGTCTTTTTGCAACGGCTTGATTTGTTTTGAGTTTAGCCATATGTTTCAATTAAGGCAATATGTCGTACCGGGACATATTGGTTACTTTTTCTAATGCGGATAGTATATAGGGAAATGAGGTTCTTGTCAAGCTTTATTTGTGTGTAATTATTGCGGTTATCTTATTTGCCTGTTTTTCAGGGTTTTGTTCGTATTTAATTTCATTGGTTTGGGCAAGTTCATTATAGAAATTCTTGAGTACTTCAAAAGCCAGGTCAACCTTGCCATGTTCACGGCCACGGAGGATGATTTCTGGTCGTACCTTATCCCCACGCTTCAAGAATTTGTCTGCCTGAGCAACACGGATAGAGAGGTCTCCAACTCCAATACGGATAGAAAGACGGATACCCTTGACTTCAGTCACATGAGCATTAACTTTTTGCTTTTTTGCTTCTTTTTCTTTTTGGTATTTGAAATGGCTGAATTCTATGATTTTTGCAATAGGAGGTTCTGCTTTTGGGTTAATAATAACCAAATCCATACCTTCTTCACGAGCCTTTTCAAGCGCATCACGTGTGGACATAACACCAATATTTCCTTCATCACTAATAAGCCGAACTTGTTCAGAACGGATTTTTTCATTCACATCAAAATGAGGAATGGTGAGTTGTGGACTTCTTTTTTTACGTGAAATACGCATAGATATTTTTTTATGTTACTGTTGTGGAGATGCCGGGAATTGAACCCGGGTCTAGTACGAGTTAGCCTTTTGATCTACATACGTAGCTATTTTGAGTACTCATTGCTTATGAAATAGCAAAATACAATGAGGTTGTCTGTATTTGGTTCGGATGCAAACGACAGACAGCAAGTGCATCCTACGCTCAATGTATTGACACCGGGCTACTGCTATTGAGTATCGCAGGCCTGATGGTCGTCGCTATTATTAAGCAACAACAGATGCGAGTGTTGGAATGCGTAAAGCATCTTTAACTCGACTGATGACGTTTGCACGTACAATTTGCCTTGAGTTTTATGAGGACAAAGCACCTCAGAATGCACAAAAAGATAACGAATTCGCCTATCGAACCCTGTCACCCCCATATTGTAATGAACAAGTATCAATCGTATATGCCTTTCATAATTCTGCCGGTTTCACGCTTTTGTTCGCGTTCCTTCATAACCCGGCGTTTATCATAGGTTTTCTTTCCTTTTGCAATACCGACTTCTACTTTGATATAACGTCCCTTAGTATATACTGAAAGGGGCACGATTGTCAAGCCTTTTTCCTCAGATTTTCCTCGTAAATAGTCTATTTGTTTCCCTTTGAGGAGGATTTCACGACTTCTTTCTGGATCATATTCTTGTACATTGCCTGCAAAACGATATTTTGGGATATGGAAATTTGTGAGCATGGGTCTATTTTTGTGGAAAGTGACATAGGCACCAGTCAGCTTTGCACTTCCTGTTCTGAGTGATTTTACCTCATGTCCTTCAAGCACAATACCAGCCTCGAGTGTTTCGAGGATTTCATAATCAAAATGTGCTTTTTTGTTGACTGCGTACACTGGCATAGGGGAGTCTGGTATTTTATTGATTTCTTTGCCCATTTAATATATACTAACTATGATGAATTTTCAAGTTTTTTGTTTTCCTATGCAAAAAAAGAAACAAATACTCATTTTTTTTGGTATCATAATAGCTCTTGTTCTTTCTCTGTTTTTATTCTTTATTTTCCGCAGGGATCGCATTCCACAAGTAGAATATACATATCAGGAACCGGTTTCTCCAAAAGAAGTCGTGGATGCGTATAGAGATTCTGTAAAAAAGTTACAAGGAGATATTCTTCTGTCTTCACAGGCAAATGAAGGTCTCATGCAATTGGCAGTAGCACGGTTAGAAACCATGGTAACTCCTGCACAGAATAGGGAAGCACATATGCGTGTGTATTTAGCAATTATGAATTCAGAAAAACAAGGAGAAGAGTTTCGTGTATTTTTGAATGAACAAATACAGAGTCTTTTGAATGAAATAGAATAAATATGTCAAAAAAAGTAATACTCCTATCCAGTATCATGGGAATCCTCACAACCGTAGGGTTGCTTGCGGTTTCATTTTTTCCACTCTGGTGGACTCTTGGAAGTGTATTTACGGTTTGGACTCTTGCATTTTTTTTCGTTCATTATTTTGTGTATAGTTTCCCAGAGAAGTGGGAAGAATTGATCCTTGCAATTTTGTTTGCACTCAGTTCTCTCACATTGGTGAGCATATTGGATTTTCCATTATTTCGTTTTTTGGTAGCAGTTGTGTGTGGTATTGGAATGGGAATGCTTTTCCATACTGATGGAAAAAATCTTTCAGTCCATCGTTTTAAACCAAGAAGGAGAATGCTCATGATGTTGTGGATGTTTTCTGCCTATGCATTTACTTCATTTATTTTTGCACTTGCCATGTTTTTCCAAGGATTTTGGTTTTGGCTAGCGAGCATCCTTATTGCACTTTTTTATGGATGTGCGTTTATGGTTATTTGGAGAATGTATTTTGCAGTAGAATATAAAAATCTGTTATTGTGGTCACTCCTTTCTTCTTGTATGCTCTGGGAACTCATCTGGGTTGTTCATTTGCTTCCCTATGGATATCTTGTTTCTGGATTTTTTGTTGTCTGGGTCGCATATATTATTCAATTATTTCTCCGTTTTCATTTGAGTAAGGTGGGGCTTGTTTGGAAAAAACAAATTCCTTTCCTCATTACCAACGCCATCCTGTATATTCTTGTTCTCATGTTTTTTGTCCGTTGGGTATAAGAGAACACATAATAAAAAATATATGAATAAAAAACCTCCACATTTACCACCAGCATCTTGTAGAATAGATACGTATTATCGTCTCCGTTCACTTTTTGGTTTAGTACTTCTTGTGTTTATATCATTCCTTGCAGGACTTGCAGCAACTCTTTCTGTGTTTGCCTGGGTCATACCAATGACGAATGATCAAGTAGCACTCAATACCTTGAATAGAACAAACTCCTGGGATTTAAAATCAAATATTGATGCTGCAACGCAACATTCTATCCGTCTTCGCTTGGTGAGTATTTACGATAAACGCTATGCACTCTCCAATGGTTTCTATAATGAATCTGCACAAGTAGGGAAGGCCGTGGTACTCAGTTCAGATGGTTGGGCAGTAATGCATGTGGAGAATACAGAATTGTTAACACAAAAAAATATTTCTCTGTTTGAGGCTCTTGACTATAAGGGAGAAAAATTTGTATTAGAAAAAGTACAAGTAGATAAAGAAGCAAAAGTAGTCTATGTAAAATTACAAGGAAATGGATTCCATGTTGCAGCGTTTACTGATTGGGATCGTTTTGATGTAGATAGTCTTCTTTGGTCTGTAGATTGGAATAAGTGGAAACAAGTGTATGTTGATCAAATTATAAAAGGAAAAGAAAAAACATTATATCCAATTTGGGAAACACAATATGCTTTTGTGATTGCACCAGAAATTCGTGAAGGAACACTCCTTTTCGACAAATCAGGATACTTTGTCGGATTCGCAGGGGGAGAGAATACACTCTTGTGGGCATGGAAAGTAGAAGAACAACTCGGAAAACTTCTTGATGGAAAACCATTTGCATATTCTGTTGTGAAGGTAGATGGATTTGTGGCAGATATTCCACCAGGAAGTGGGGTAGAGAATATAACAACTGGATTCTCAATACAAAATACCAATGGAAATACACTCCTCAAAACAGGTGATGTTATTTTAAAGATTGATGGAGAGCTCGTCAATCCAAAAATATTAGACAGACAAATTATGCTTGCAGAAGACAATATTTCTCTCGTCATTTGGAGAAATGGAGAAAAACTTGATGTGCAAGTTCCAAAAGTTCAATTATAATTTTATCATATAATTTTTTGTATGTTTTTACTCAAAAGCCCACTCCAAAAAACACTCGCAGCATGGAAAGCCATACTTGTCTTTAGTATTGTATTTTCCCTCCTCACTGGATTATTAACTCTTTTCTTGTATCCCTTAGAATACCGTGCAGATGGACAAGTATATATTATTTCACAGAGTAGTTATGGAGTAGACCCCTACACAGCAATAAAGTCATCTGAGAGAATAGGGGAGAATCTTTCCCGTATTCTCTATACTGAGGATTTCTATAACCGTGTAATGATGACAGAGAGTTCGAATTTTGACAAAACATACTTTACCCAATTGGAAGAAAGAGAAAGAAGAGAACTCTGGGAAAAGACCATAGAATCCACAGTAGAGTATGGAACCGGTATTTTGAGCCTTTCTGTATATCATCAGGATAGGGAACAGGTAAAATACCTTGCAGATGCCATCATCCAGACCATAGAGCGTGAAGGATACCAATACGTAGGTGGAAATATTACTATTCGTGTGGTCAACCAACCAATTGTAAGCAAATTCCCTGTTAGACCAAATATTGCCCTCAACACAGCCATTATTTTCATTTTCTCCCTCTTCGGAGCCTCATTTGTCATCAGTATGAAGAAGTAGGAAACAGAAGAAAAAACAAACAATAACCAAAACAAAAAAATAAAAAGAAAACAATAAAAAAAGAAATAATAGAAGAGGCTCCAAAAGAGCCTCTTGTTATGCACCTACATACTTGACAAACCTCCAAAAAAATGCTATAGTAGCGTATCCTGTAAATGAGGGAGAAATACCCCCAAATACAGTGTACATTCCATAGTTTGTAGCCTCCACAGAGGAATACCCACTCCTGTGTGGAAGCTACAA
>JAZDMW010000072.1:0-2284 GCA_043800545.1 Candidatus Magasanikiibacteriota bacterium
ATTATTCCATAAAACCGCTTTTTTTACAAGAGAAATGGAAAATACGTGTAAAGAATCACCTATTTGCAAAAATAATTGCAAAAGCCAATATTGCAACGACTACTATAACGGCACCAATAATCATCATAGTGGAGATTTAAAGAAATATATACTTATAGAAGAAGAGACCCGGTGGATCTCAGGTGAGAGAGACATGATCTATTGCCCTCTGACAAACTCCCAAACAAATGGGGGTAAGGGTTTCTACCAGTCCACCTTTTTGGTACCTTTCTACAGAAAAGCCATCAGGCTGTTTCGCAAAATCTGGGTCTCCGCTCATACGGAAGATTTGTCCTCGAAAACCAATTTTCCACAATTCCCGACACAATGCCTCACCTCCCATACGAGGCATCTGTTCATCAGTGAGAACTGCGTGAAAGGGTCTTCGCTCCTGAAGAGCTTTCCTGACTTTCCTCAATGCCTCCTGTCCATTCTCAGCAAAAGAAAAATGAACTTCCTGGAAACCAAGCTTTTTTCTCATTCTTTCCAGGAATAATCGTACTGTTTCATCATCATCTGCAATGAGTACTCGAACCTTCTCCATACCCACCTCCCCATGGTTATTTATGATTCACCGGTAATTCTATTAGACCACAAAAAGAGTCTGAAAGCAAATATTTCTCATTGACAAAGTATGAAGAATATTCTATACTCAATGTATATTATTCATACTTATTTTAAACAAAAAATATGTCCATTCTCTATATAATTCTCGCCGTAATAGCCGTTCTTGCTCTGTGGCTCGTATTTCTCTTCAACGGACTTGTCCGATTGAACAACCGTACGAAAGAAGGTTGGAGTGATATTGATGTTCAACTCAAACGTCGTCATGATCTGATTCCAAACTTAGTGAATGCTGTAAAAGGATACATGAAGCATGAAAAAGAACTTTTGGAAAATGTAACGAAACTTCGTACACAAGCCATGGATGCACAAGCATCAGGGAATACCCAAGTTCTTGCACAAAAAGAAAATATGCTTGGAGGAATGCTTTCTAAACTTCAAGTTGCCGTAGAAGCCTACCCAGATTTAAAGGCGAATACGAATGTTGGACAACTCATGGATGAACTCTCAGATACAGAAAATAAAATCCAAGCTTCACGCAGATTCTACAATGGAATGGTACGTGACTTCAATACAAAAATAATGACATTTCCAAATAACATGTTTGCTGGAATGCTCGGCTTCAAAAAATATGATTTCTTCGAAGCTGTTGGTGAAGAGCGAGAGAATGTTAAAGTTGAACTGTAATCCTCTACACAAAAAGAAAGCATGTACCATAAATACATGCTTTCTCTTACAAAAAAAATATGTATAATCAAATTGATTCAAATAAAAGAAAAACTATTTTCCTTTTCCTCATTTTCTTCTGTTTCATCATGGGTCTTTCTGTATTTCTTGCAGAATTCATGGATTATGGTTATGGAGTCGTCGGTATCGCTTTTGTCTTCACCACGGTCATGACCTTAGTTTCATATTACAAATCCGATGCTATTGCTCTCAAAAGTACAGGGGCTATGGAAATTGGAAAAGAAGAAAACCCTTACGTTTACCGAATGGTAGAAAATCTTTGTATTACTGCTGGAATTCCTACACCAAAAGTCCATATTATTCCTTCCCCTGCTTTGAATGCATTTGCTACAGGTCGCGATCCTGAACACGCATCTATTGCTCTTACCACAGGAATTATTAATGCTTTAGAAAATGAAGAACTTGAGGGAGTCATAGCACATGAACTTTCCCATGTAAAAAACTATGACATTCGCATTATGACGGTAGTGGTTGTTCTTGTGGGTACAATTGCACTTCTCTCAGACATACTCATTCGCGTGAGACACTTCGGTGGAAATAGCAAAGAAAAAGATTCCTTTGGCGCAGCCATTGCTATCGCCGGTCTAATTCTTCTCATTCTTTCTCCAATCATTGCAGAAATTATTAAACTTGCTATTTCACGCAAGCGGGAATTCCTTGCTGATGCTTCGGGAGCCCTCATGACCAGATATCCAGAAGGACTTGCTCGAGCATTAGAAAAAATACAAAGCTCTCCAGAAAAACTTGCAACAGCAAATTCTGCAACCGCACATCTCTTTATCTCAAACCCATTCAAAGGTGGCGTATCCAAACTCTTTTCTACTCATCCACCAATTGAAGAACGTATCAAAGCACTTCGAGGAATGTAAACAACCCAATTAAAACAGTTTACCCAGGAATTTCTTCCTGGGTTTTCTTTTTTTGGGTGGGATTA
>JAZDMW010000079.1:0-3582 GCA_043800545.1 Candidatus Magasanikiibacteriota bacterium
TCTTCATGGATAAAGTAAAAAGTCCAACAAACGAGACTAAACTCACTAAAAATACACTAAAAATGGCATATAACCAAGGCATATATTTTTCTTCTTAAAATTAATATAGCCAAAGTATACCGAGTAAATAGAACTTTGTCAATAGAAAAAACCGCTTAATAGCGGTTTTTTTATGATCATCTAAGTCTAGCGAAATAACTTTTTTACCCATCCAAAAAGGCTAAATCCTTTTTGTTCTTCTTGAACCAAACCTCGAAGTTCATCCTTCAATCCTTCCAGTACTTGTAATTGTTCAGTTATTGCTGTTTTATCTGTGGTATTCGTCAGTTGTTCTCGGAGGGCCTTTATTTCTGCTACTTTTCCTTCATATGCTGTCAAACGCTCTTCCAACTCTGCAATAACATCATCATCCTGACCAACAAGAAATCTCATGAATTTACTTCTTTTTTGGAGTTTTGCAAGTCTTTCTTCAGCCTCATCAAAATTCCTATTTTGCTCTTGAGCAATTTCACGCACTTGTTCTCCAATACCTCGTACTGTTCTGTCTGATACTTTTACCATTTCTTGTACTGCATTTGCTACAGCACTTCTTCTTTCCAAAGCTCTGTCTGAAGGAGTACTTGTACTCGATTTATGTTCTTGTACACGTTCTCTTTCCTGTTCACGATCACCTGGGGAATTTCTGTCTTCTTCATCATCATCTTCTGATGCATCCACCGTATTATTTACATTTCCATTTTGAGATCCATTTCCTTGACCTTTTTGAACTGATGCAAAGGCGTATACTGGGACAAATATAAAACCTAACAGGAAAAAAAGAAAAAAAAGTTTTTTCATAGTATTTTAATTAAGAATGAATACCTACCAAAATTATACACCCATAATAAAAACAAGACAATTATTTGTCTTGTTTTTATGTATGTAAATTTTACTTACATGAACTACAACATCCTTTTTTGTGTGTAAATAAATTAAGCACAGCAGAAAGACCAACTAATATGTATACCACTCTTGAAATGATTGCTGTTTGTCCACCAAAAATTTCACCAACATCCCATCCGAATAAACCAACAAGAAGCCAATTAAGACCTCCAATGATGATAAGAATATAGGTAAGCATGTGAATTCCCTTCATATATTTCACCCCCTTCCTTTTAAAGGATTCTAAATCTTATGAATATTGTACCACGATTCTCAATGAAAAACTATTATTCAACAAGTCCTTTCCAATCTCGTATTGGTTTTTCGCTTTGGTATTGTATATAATCAAAAATAATTGTATGCAATACTCTTTTTTCTTCTTCAGAATATTTGACAGATTCATTTTCTTTCCAAGAAGCTTTTAAAATGGATTTCAAGCTTTGTAACATTCGTTTTGGAATCACGAGAACTCCCTCATTTTTATCAAATATTTTTTGTTTACAATTCTCACACAAAAAGCCCCCCTCAGCTACATGAAATCCACATATATCCCCCTTTATATTTTCTACTCCATCACCACAAGATATACAATATTCTAATTCAGGAGCAAATCCCAGGCGATGAAAGAGTTGCAGAAAAAATATATCCAAAACAAATACGTCTGCTTGAGACACACTATCTAAATGTTTCAAAAAACGATACAAAAGAAAAAAAACTTTTTCTTCTGGTTGGTTGGAATCAAAAAATTTTTCTAAAAAAGAAACGACAAATAACGCAAAAATACTTTTTTCAAAATCCATCCGAATATGAGAAAAATAATCGATTGGCAGAACTTTTGCAATACAATCCAATTCTTTTCCAGGAACTCCAAGTATTTGCACAAAAGAAAAAGGCTCCAAATGAGCCGAATTTTTATTCCCTATTTTTTTTACTCCACGAATAAGATAATATTTCTTTCCACATTCTTCTGTGTATACGGCAATTATCTGATCATTTTCTTTTGAATCTCTTCGTGAGAGAACTATAGATTCCATACACCTTAATTTTGTTTTTCCAAATATGACTCAAGAATAATCATTGCAGATTTTTCATCTCGACTCGCATCCCCCAGGGTATTATCTGCCTGATGTGATGTAAATCTTTCATCTCCAAAAATAATTTCAGCAGAAACCATACCTTCAAGTTCAGTAGCAAACGCACGAATGCGTTTCGTATTTTCATTTTCCTCACCATTTAATCCCAAAGGAAGTCCAATAATAATTTTATCAATATGCTCTTTTTTCACCAAATCAACAATTTTTTCTACGGCTTTTTTTCTGTCTTGTTCTTCTATTTTTCCATAAGGAAAAACAATATCAATCCCCTCTTGTACCCAAGCGAGACCAACTCTTTTTTGTCCAAAATCAATTCCAAGTATATTCATATTATTCTTGATCAAGCTCTTCTGGACGACGTGTCACGACCACAGGGCCATCAACATTTGCAATGACGGTGTGTTCAAAATGAGCAGTAAGACTCTGATCTGCAGTCATGACTGCCCAACCATCTGGAGCAGTAATAACATGAAAATCTCCAATACTCACCATTGGCTCTAATGCCAAAACCGTGCCCTCTTTTATTTTCCAAAGTTCTGAGTCTTTATCATAATAATTTGGGACACAAGGATCTTCGTGAACACGATGACCCACACCATGACCAACCAGGTCACGGATAATACCATATCCTCTTGGTTCAACATATCTTTGTATTGCCTTTCCAATATCTGCAATGGTATTCCCTACTTTCACTTCAGCAATTCCAATTTCTAATGCCTTTTTTGTAATCGCGAGAAGTTGTTTTGTCTTTTCTGGAACATCTCCAATAATGACCGTAACTGCTGTATCTGTATAATATCCATCACCCTTTTCTCCCTGACCCAAACCAACAGGCCATTGCATTCCAATATCTATACTAAAAATATCTCCTTCTTTTAATACCTTTTTTTCCTTTGGAATACCATGAACAACCTCACTGTTGAGTGAGGCACAAATAGTACCAGGAAAAGGAATACTTCCATGTGTTGAATATCCTTTAAACGCAGGACGACCACCAGCCTCAATAATAAGTCTTTCTGCTTCCATATCTATCTGAAGTGTAGAAATTCCTGGACGGCACATTTCTGTGAGTCTTTGGAGAATCTGTCCCAGAATCTTTCCTCCATCTGTGATATATTGTATTTCTTCTTTATTTTTTGTATACATATATGTTATTCCCCTTTTATTATTCTAATTCAAGAACTTTTCGTACTTCACGATCTACCTCCTGAATATCTTTTTCTGCATTCACTGTCTTTACTATACCAAGTCCTGAGTAATAATCCAAGATAGGGGCAATAGCATGATTCCCTTGTTTTGTGATACGTTCTTGTATTGTTGTTGGATTGTCATCACTACGAACATATAATTCTCCGCCACATTTATCACACACTGTTTTTTTATCATTTTCTGGTGAATATGGAATAATATATCCACAATTTTTACACACTTTTCTTTTTGTAAGCCGTTTGTATGAGGTTTCGTCAGACAACTTCATATCCACAACTACTATTTTATCTGCCAAATTTTCATTCAAAAAAAATCTCTGGTATTCTTCAGCTTGTCCAATGCTTCGTATCGCTCCATC
>JAZDMW010000083.1:0-12905 GCA_043800545.1 Candidatus Magasanikiibacteriota bacterium
GGAGACCAACTCTTTACGCGAACTACTTTTGGAGAAAAAACATTAAATGTCTTTAATTACGACAAATCAACGGAAGACAGAGAAAAACTCTTCAAAGCAGAATCCGTTGCTCTGGGAGATTTGCATGCCTCAGCGAAAAAACTTGTCGAAGGATGTATAGCCACAGGACTTGTTGAATTTCCCGATGAAAAAATACAACAAGCTTTTATAAATCTATATGGTGAAATTGTTGATCTCAAAAAAGAAGCCTACAGAATAGAAGTATCTCATCCTGATGAAAAAACAAAAGATGAAAAAATGACATTAAGAAACCAAAGAAAAGAAAAAACTAGACAACTCATTGAACTTATAAAAACCCTTCAATGGACCGGCGGTACGAGAGAACTTGTCCTCATAGGAGATACTATTATTGATCGTGGACTGTCAGATAAAGTCATGCTAGACCTTCTCAAACACATGAGAGAAAAAGGAGCAAAAATTACCACCCTTGCCTCAAACCATGATTTAGATTTTTACATGAAAAATGTTTCGGGAGACAGAGAACAAAGCCTATCTTATCATGGAGGGGCGATCAAACCCGAAAAAGAAGAATATAGAGAACATTTGAGACATACAAAATTATTTCACTACGATGCGCTGAACAATATTTTTTATGCGCACGCATACCAAACACAAGAAAAACTTGATGAATTTAGGAAGCATATAAATTTTACAGAAGAAATCACTCAACAAAATATTCAAAATTTTGTTGTCAAGGCAAATGAATGGTACACGGAACAAATTAAAGCCCTAGAACAAAATACCTGCACTGCAGAAGACAAACAAATGATTTTTGATATTACTTGGGGTGTAGGATATAGAGACCCCAATGAGGATCCACAAAAAATAGAAGCAAGTAAAGCATTTAACAATACCATCAAAACAGTCTGTGGACATGACAACGCTCTTGAACAAGTAAACTCAACAGGAAAAACAGACTTTGTCCAAGCTATTTCACTTAATGATTTACATAATAGATTTGATTCAAAAACACAAGACCATGGTACATCTTTCCGACTTTTTCTTTTAGATCACGTTAAACGAGAAGAATCCCCCACCCTTCCAGAAGAACCGAAAAAAATGGATCAAGCTCCTTCTCCTCCAATTTCTCCACCAGAAATTCAAAAAACTAAAGAACCAATTCTTTCTCAAGCAGAACTTGGTGCTCTTTTGGCAGGCATGAATTTAGGAGATGATGAAGAACCAGAAATAGAGACCACAGCTCCGGAAATAAAACCTTCTCTCATTCACCAAGCACCTCAAGAAATTGAATCTGTCCTTTCTCCTCCAATCCCAGAACCAGAAACTGAGGAAGTACTCCCCCATGCAAAATTTGATACTGAAGATGAACTTACCATTTATCAAAAGGATGGAAATGAACTTACCGTAGCAAAGGGAGATACTGTAGAATACATTGCAAAAAATGGAAAGAAACAAAATTATACCATCATAAAGATAGATCCAAAACTCCAAAAAATACAACTTCAAAACACACAAAGAAAAGGACTTGGATTTGCTATTGGAGAAAATAATCTTATTGATAACACAAGATTTAAAAAAATCGAAGAAGAAACTGAACCAATTCTCACAGAGACCACTGAAAAAACTCCGGAAGAAGTAATTCCTGGACAAGGAGAAGAACTTATTGCCATTGAAGAAACCCCAATTGAGGAAATTACAGAACGAGAAAAAGAACCAACTGATTTAGAAAAACTCTCTACCCTCATAAAAAATTATGGCGATACTTCTGTAATCATTGAAGGGACAAAGACCTCGCCACAAGTTGAAAAAAATGAAAACACAGGTACTCTCACTTTCCGTTATGGAGAAAAACAGTATATTACTTTTTTTGTAGAAAATGAAATAATCAAAGCAAAATATTCTATCAAAGAAAATATAGAAAAAGAAATACGTGCTTTGGGAAAAGGAATAACTGATACCAACCTCTCTGGTCTATTAAAAGCCATACAAGGAGAATTCAGAGAAACCTGGGAAATGGATCAAGTAAACCCTAGCCATTCCTCTGGTCGTGAAAAATCAGTATTTAAACGAGAACTACAAGAAAAAAGTGACGTCATAAATTTATTACAAAAATACGAATTAACTGAGGATGATAAACAAAAACTTCAAGCATATTATGATTTCCTTTCTGGAAACGATATGAGAAATTTAGATCTTCTTACAACGCTTCAGATGAACCGGGATACAATAAATCAATTAAAAGAAAAAATAAAAAATAAATTACAAGGTATTAATCCTGAGAAAGAAGAAGAAGAACATGATGAACAAAATGACGGAATAGAAGAAGAAACTGAGGAAGAAATAGCCGAAAAGAAAGATGATCATCCGATAAAAAGTATACTAAATAATTGGATTCCTGGAGAACAAGTATTACTTCTTTCCAAAAGAAAAGACCATGAGATGAAAACATCTTTTGCAATAGAAAATGCCCCTCCTTGTGAATTAGAAGAAACAGAACAAGGGATCCGTTTCTTCTATGGCGATGATTTTGCTCTAGAAATAACTCCTCATAATGATACCGTTGTTATTGAATATTTTGTTGATAAAATAAGTAAAAAAAGAATTACAATAAACACGCAAAAAAAGAAAAATGTAACTAATCGTATCATATTTTTTAGAGACATGGCAAGAAAACTGTATACAGGGAAAAAAGAAAATGAAATTCCAAAAGAAACAACACCGAGTGAAGAAATTCCTGCTCCTCCTGAAGATCCAAGACAAGAAGAATATGACGCAGGAATGAAAGAGATAGAACACAGAATTATAGATGCAAAACTGCAACAATATGTTTTGCCAGATCCTGAACAAAAATTTGATTTGGACTATATTGAAAAATTTATCTCAGAATCCTTTTTCAATACATTAAACCAAGTGCTGAATGGACATGAAAATATTCCGGACATATATATTGCAGACAGAACAGAAGCAGGAAAAATGGGAGAGGAAAAAATAAAAATTGCAGAAGATAAGCAAGGAAAAATCATTACAATAAATCCAACACAGGCCAATTGGCCTGGAGAACTTTCCCAGTATCTGATACAAAATCCATAAACTCCAGAGAAAACACCATCTTGCAAAGGATGGTGTTTTTGTATACAATCAAGAGAGTAAAAGAAATTAACATTCATGTACTATGGAAAATCTCAAGCACGTAGAGAAGGCACTTTCTTCAGGAGGATTTGTTCTTGTTCTCGACACAGGCGCTGTTATTGATGCACAAGCAGAGGCCATGCTTCAGGCACTTCATTCCCGTTCAACTGGGGGTATTAAAAGCCACCTTGAAATACTCAAGAAAAAAGGAGCAGAAAATTTCATGGAAAAATTTTATGTTGGATATGGCCATAAATCTATTGGAGACTGTGGAAGTGCTACCATTTTCGTTGAAGGAGTATCTATGCTCGCAGCAAAAGCCATACAAGATTGGCGTCTCTATTCTGGACAAGAGGCATCCACACGCTATGTAGATTTTTCTAAACAAGCATTTATTAATCCTCTTCAAACAGAAGAAGGAAATACTATTTTGGAAAATTGGCGTACTTTTTATCTCAATGCTCAAAAACCTATACAAGAGCATCTCAAAAAACAGAATCCAAGACAAGAGGGAGAAGATGAAAAAATGTATGACAAAGCTATCATTGCTCGTGCTTTTGATATTACTCGTTCATTTCTCCCTGCAGGGGCTTCCACAAATCTTGCTTGGAGAATGAATCTCCGACAATTTGCAGACAAACTCATGCTTCTTCGTCATCATCCACTTGAAGAAGTACGAGAAATTGCTGAGAAAACCGAAGAAGCACTCCAGACAATGTATCCACAATCTTTTAGCCATCTTCGTTTTGAGCATACAGAAAAATATAATGCTTCTATCATGGAAAAACATTATTATGTACATGAAAAAGCAGAAAAATTTTCTGTACTTTTTGATGGAGTCAATCGCCAGGTTCTCGAAGAAACCCGTCAATATTTAGAAGAACGTCCAATAAAAACAGAACTTCCCCCTACTCTCGCAGAAACCGGTGTTCTCACGTATGAATTTCTCTTAGACTTTGGATCATTTCGAGATATTCAAAGACATCGTGCTGTCGTCCAGAGAATGCCACTTCTTACAAGAACTCATGGATTTCATGATTGGTATTTGAATTCCCTTCCAGAGGACCTTCGTGCAGAAGCACTTGAATTTTTAGACAAACAAAAAGCACGTATTGACGCCCTAGAAACATCAGAAGAAGTAAAACAATACTATACTGCCATGGGATATCGCGTACCATGTCGTGTTACTGGAGATATAAAAGCCCTTGTATACCTTGCAGAACTTCGTTCTTCACGTTTTGTGCACCCGACACTGGTAGAACAAGCAATCAATATCATACACGACCTTAAAAACCGTTTTTCTGAATATGGTCTTGTTATCCACCAGGATGATGAACCAAATCGTTTTGATATCCGAAGAGGTGAACAAGACATTGTGTTAAAATAATAATCCATACTTTTATGTTTATCATCATTGACGGTATTGACGGCTCTGGAAAAAGCACGGTGTTTAAAATGTGGGCAGAATACTTGCAAGAACAAGGGAAAAAAGTATTTGACCTCAAAACCTATTGGAATGAACATCATAAACATCCAGAAGCAGAAGAACTCATGGAATATGATGTTATTCTCTCCAGTGAACCAACAACCGTGTGGACTGGTGCAGCAATACGGCAAGAGATGATACAAAATGGAAAAGACTATTCTCCCCTTTCACTTGCCAATGCCTACTCCCTGGATCGTCATGTGCTCTACAAAAGAGTTCTTGTTCCTTTGCTTGATGCAGGTAAAATAATTCTCCAAGACAGAAGTGTATCCACCTCCATTTGTTATCAATCCACACAAAAAAATGGACTTTCCATGGACACTATAGCCAATCTCGAAGGAAATGCTTTTGCATTAGAGCATGCCCCTGATCATTTTGTCATTGCGAATCTTCCCGCAGAAGAAGCTATGCGTCGTCTGGGAAAAAGATCAGAAAAACAAGACAATGCCATCTTTGAAAAAACAGAATTCCTCGAAAAAGTACAACAAAAATATCTTTCACCAGAATACCAGAAATACTTTCTTGATCGTGGAACAACTCTCCATATTTTTGATGCAGACAAAGATATTGAAAGCATGAAATTGGAAGCTAGAAAATGGATTGAACAAATTCTCTAATTTGCAATATACCAAAATACAAAATTTTCTGTTATAATAGAGATAGATAATTATCTCTATTTTTTTATGATGCAAAAACTTAAAGATTTTTTCCTCAACCGAAGAAATCAGTACATGCTTGCCTTCCTTGGATTTACCATTATTATGGGAATCCTACCACAATTTATTCGGATTCATTATCTTATATTTATTGGTATTTATTTTCCAATCACTATTGCCATGAACTATTTCATGGCCACATACCTTCAAATACCAACGTTAGAAAAAATAATGGCTTCTCTCATTCCACCAATTGGTTTTTTCTATATCCTTGGATATGATACAAAAATCATGAGTGAAGCTGAACTCATTCGCGAAAGTTACTCCTTGTTCAAAAATAACATCAAAGGTTTTTTGACCTACAGCGGAGTATTTTTTAGCTTTACTGTGATTGTAGTACTCATCACCAGCGGTATTGAAATAATCCAAAATACCACAGGTCAAACTTCTGGACCTCTTCTCGGTATATTCTTTCTTGTCCGTTTTTTCCTTTTCTGTATTGGACTTGTGCTTTCTTTTGCCTTTATCCGATATATTGCAAGAATCATACTCAAAACAAAAATGATTCCAATCCAAACAGAAATTCATGAGGCATTCCCCCTCTTCTTCCCTGCCATTCTCATTTATATCATCATTCTCGGACTTATTATTCCTTTCTCACTCCTTGGAAATAACATATTTTTTCTTTGTGGAATCGGAGTGTTATTTGTCTGGTATATTTACACCATACACGCGCTTGTGTTAGAAAATTCAACAGCAATGGATTCTTTTCGATCAAGTAAAAAATTGGTAAAAAACCGTGCTTGGCAAATACTCTGGAGATTGAGCATTAGTATTGGTTTCTTTTGGTGTATTGCATTTGTTATTAAAGCTCTCGTAAGTTTTCCTTTTAATCTTCTCCTGTTAAATTTTATCCTTCAAGGCTCTACACTTTCCATAATCGTAAACAATCTCTTTGCCCTTGTTCTCTCCCTCATCACTGCTATTCTTATGCCACTCTTTTTCTTTATTCCACCAACAATTCTCTACTTTGAACTGAAGAAAAAAGTCATAGAAAAAAAGAAATAAGTATCAAACACACAAAGCCCTCGTTTTCCCGAGGGCTTTTCTTTTTTAAGGGAAAATGATACTATTCTCTAGAGAAACTAATCAAAATACCCTATGAAAGAAAATTATACAACCATTATTGGAATGGAAGTTCATGTGGAGCTCAAAACTGAGAGCAAAATGTTTTGTTCTTGTAAAAATGACCCGGATCAAGAAATACCAAATACGAATATCTGTGAAGTTTGTACTGGTCAACCTGGAGCACTTCCTGTACCAAATAAAAAGGCCATAGAATGGGCTGTACTCATTGGAAAAGTACTTCAGTGCACTCTTCGCGAACTCTCTAAATTTGATAGAAAACACTATTTTTATCCAGACCTTCCAAAAGCGTATCAGATTTCACAATATGATGAACCCATTGCAGAAAATGGAACATTTACTTTGACATTTCCTCTTGAAGAAAATATACGAGAAACGGCTCATATTGGAATTGAACGAGCTCATTTGGAGGAAGACACGGCAAAACTCCTTCATGATACAGAAGGATCAACCTTGGTAGATTTTAATCGTTCCAGTATTCCGCTTGTAGAAATTGTTACAAAACCTGACTTCAAAACTGCTCTCGAAGCAAAAACTTTTTGTCAGGAACTTCAACTCCTCCTCCGTACTCTAAACGTCAGTGACGCTGACATGGAAAAAGGACACATGCGTTGTGAAGCCAATATTTCCGTACAAAAAGCTGGTTCTTTTGAAATCGTAGATGGAAAGGTTCTTCCACTTGGTGGAGCCATTCTAAATCCAAAAATAGAAGTAAAAAATATTAATTCTTTCCGCGCTGTTGAACGTGCAATTCTTTTTGAAGTAGAAAGACAAAGTGAACTGTTAGAAAAAGGAGAAACATGGGGTCAAGAAACTCGAGGCTGGGACGAAAACACCCAATCTACTGTCCTTCAAAGAGTCAAGGAAACAGCAGCAGATTATCGCTATTTCCCTGAACCAGATATTCCCCCATTTCATCCACAAAAACTCGCAAAAAAACAATCTCTTCCAGAATTACCTATGGCAAAGCGAGAACGCTTTCATGATGAATATGGATTTTCTTTTGCTGATGCAAAATTCTTAACCAACTCCCCTGCTTGGGCAAACTTTGCAGAGGCAACCATGAGTGAACTCACGGAATGGCTCTCCAATTTCCCTGAGATTCACGGAGATACGGATGAGATACGGGAAGAACGACAACAAAAAATGGCTCGTCTTGCAGGAGGATATATGACGAGCAAACTTGCAGGGATACTTCTTGAGAGAAAAAAAGACGTACAAACTATAAAAATTTCACCAGAAAATTTTGCAGAGCTTATTTCTCTTGTCTATACAGAAAGAATAAATTCTACGAATGCACAAAAGATTCTCATAGAAATGATTGATTCAGGAACAGATATGGACCCAACCCATATTATGGAAGAAAAAGGATATGGACAAATTTCTGATGAAAGCAAAATGATTGATATTATTGATGAAGTAATAAAAAGCTATCCAAAACAAGTGGAAAGTTTCAAAGCTGGAAAGGATCCTATCATACAATTCCTTGTTGGTATGGTTATGAAAGCAACTGAAGGATCTGCTGATCCAAAAGTAGCAGAAAAACTTTTGAGGGAAAAAATAAGTGAGTAAAAAAAGATAAAAAAATCCCGCACTTCATTTGCTCGAAAGCATTTGACGTACGGGGTTTTTGGTGGGGTGGAGAGTGTGTCTAGAACAACAGACTCGCTGTTTTGGTATCGAAGTCGATCTTGAAATATGCCACTGTCGCAGGGACCCCCTCTCCGTCCCAGAGGATTTCCCCATCCAGACAGAGGCAAGGTTCCGGCAAACCGGCCGCGACGAGAGATGGTACATACTGATCGCGGACGCTGGCCCAACACTCCTCACGAGAGGCAAAACCATCGGTATGGTGCTCAAATGACCTATACCGAACTGGCGATCCACCGCTCGGGCATGGAGACTCCGCGAACAGAATGTAGTGATACCGGTGCGCTTCTTTGTTACCGTGATTACGCATTATGGCTACTACGGGGTTTGCCATGATGTCAATCCACCTTTCTTCTCTCACTCCTCGTCAAAATTGACAAAGAGGAAGACCTTTCCATTTGTGGCCTTCTGTATGTTTATTTTTTTCGTAATTAAGCATACAGGAAACCATAAGGGTACATCGTTGAAAAAGATTTTGATAAATTAATATACCACATTTTCTCCATTTGGTCAAGAATATTATTTACACCAAAAATGACATAGTGATTCCCATGAGAAATAATAAAAAAAACGCCATAAGGCGTTTTTTTTATTTCTTCAAAAATGCATCAACCAATTTCTCGGCTTCTTCGTATGTTTCGAGCCAAATAATTCTTTTATCTCTTTTGAACCAGGTCATTTGTCTCCTTGCAAATCTTCGTGTATCTCTTTTGAGATTCTCAATTGCTTCTTTCTCTGTACAAAGATTCTCAAAAAAACATTTAAACTGTTTATATCCAATACCACTCATACTTGGAAGTTCCCAGCTATATTTTTGGCTCAAAAGGTTTTTAATTTCCTGAAGTAAACCTTTTTCTACCATTTTTTCTACACGCTCGTTAATACGTTTATGAAGTACTTCTTTTGGTGTTTTAATTCCAATTTGTATGAAGTCAAAAACCTGTTCCCCTTTTTTCTGTTGTTTAGAAAAAGGTTCACCAGTCATAATACACACCTCAAGTGCCCGGATAATACGTCGCTTATTACATTTATCAATTCTCTCTGAAATATCACTATCCAAAGTGGTCAAAAGCTCCATAAGCTGTTCAGGAGTTTTTTCTTCCAAACTCTTTCTGAGTTTCCTATTTGGTGGAATACGTGGAATGTAAAAATTATCTATGAGAGAAGAAATATACAGTCCTGTTCCTCCAGCGACAATCGGTGTTCTTCCATGACGATATGCCATTTTAATATACTTCACTGCCCGATCACGGAATTCCGCAGCACTAAAACGCTTTCCTGGATCCAGGAAATCAACAAGATGATGTGGAATATCTTGTACATAATAACTTCTTCGAAGACCATTCCAACTCACATTCCATCTCCACTCCCCAGGCTCCTTGGCTGTTCCAATATCCATTTTCTTGTATACCTGACGTGAATCTGCTGAAATAATTTCTCCATTATACTTTCTTGCTAAACGCAAGGACCAATCTGTTTTTCCAGATGCGGTTGGCCCAAGGATGACAATTACCTTCGGCAAATCATGATTTTCTCTCATTGTATTGTTTTGCATATTATTTTTGTTCAAGTTCTCCATATAACATCCAGGTGTCTGCCTTAATAATTTTTGGATACTGCAATGTACCAATCATACTGGGAGATCCGAGGAAACTTACCTTCTTCATTTCTCTTGAATTGCCTATGCACCACCCCTTTTGGAAGTCTTCAACAAGGACCTCCACTCTCTCTTCATTATACTTCTGATTTTTCTCAAAAGCAATTTTTTTCATTTTTTCTTGGAGCTTCAACCAACGTTCTTTTTTCTTCTCTCTTCTGACATCATCACTCATTGTTTTTTGTGCGAGAGTACCTGATCTCTCTGAGTATTGTGCATTGTATGAAAGGTCAAAATCGCACACATCATAAAGACTAAGAGTATCTTCAAATTGATCCTCTGTCTCCCCACAAAAACCAACAATCAAATCCGTTCCAATCGCAATATCTGGTTTTTTCTGTCTTATTTTTTCAATAATATCCAAATAAAATTCTCTTGTATGTCTTCTATTCATTTTTTGTAAAATGTCACTGTTTCCAGACTGCACTGGCAAATGGATAAAATTCAATTGCTTTGGCAAAGTCAAAGCATCAATAACTTCGTCCGTCATATACAAAGGATGTGGAGCTGTCCATGTTATTCTTTTGAGCCCTTCAATTTGGTTCAATTCCCAAAGTAATTTTGCAAAATCACTTTCTGTATATGGATTTTCTAGAGAAAAATTTTCTCCATCCGGAGCCACATAATGATTCACAATTTGCCCGAGAAGAGTAACTTCAAGAGCTCCATTTTCTACCATGGTATGCACTTCATCTAAAATATCTTTAAGTGGTCTATTGACCTCTAACCCTCTTGCATGAGGAACAACGCAATAGGAACAAAAATGATTACATCCTGTTTGGAGAGTCACGAATGTCTGATACTTCTTTTGTACGGTTGGATGAATCGCCAAATAATCCTCTTCCACACTGTCTATTTTCCGCAAATTTGGATTCAATTCATACAACCACAAAGGAAGATGAATCATCTCTTTTGTAGGAAAATACAAATCTATACCCGGGAGCTTTCTTCCCATTTTGTTTTTCTTGTCTCTCCCTGGCATGCAACCTGTGACACACACGATTAACTCTGGATTTTTTTCTTTGAATTGAACAAAATTCTTTGCATACCCAAAAACACGTGCTTCTGCAGTTTCACGAACACTACAGGTGTTGATAACAATCACATCAGCAGAAGAAAGAGTATCTGTATACAAAAGTCCCATATTTTGTAATATGGTCTCTATTCTTTCTGAATCACTCTTATTCATTTGGCATCCAAAGGTGATTATATGGTAATAATACTGATGTTTTTCCATAATAATAATTTGTCATATTATATATGAAATGAGAGAAAAAATCAAGGGACGAAACAAAACACTTTTTTATTTGACATTTCAGTATAATAAGAGATATTATATATATAGCAAAATCTTTTTAATATACTTCTATGAAGCTCAATTTTCTCCACCATTTTTTTAAACATGATGATCTCAAAAACAACTCCCGTGTAAACTTTCTAAAAGGAGAAGGTGGTCCTTCACCAATACATGAAGAAGGTGACGTCTTAACTTCTGCACCTCCTGAAGAACAATTTATTGATGAAAAAACGGCAGAAAAACTAAAAGAGTCAGCATGGCAAAGAAAAACACCAGAAGCTAAAAAAAGAGCTGTTGAAGAAGAAATTGCAAAGCAGGGGTGGTTTAAAAAAGAAACTGGGCAGGATCAAAAAACAGAAATACAAATTCCTGATGAGGAAACTACAACTCTTACAGAGGATGATATTGAATTTGCTCCGCCAATTCCAAGGGAAACCCCAAAGAGAAGAAAAACTCCCCCTCCAATTCCAGGAAAAGCCTTAATTGAGGATCTCACTCACGAAGTAGAAGAAGTTGGAATACCAAAAGAAATTTCAAAAACATGGGAAAAATTTGCAAAAAATCCCCCAAAAGCAAATAAACAATCTGTTTCTAAATTAGGAGAAAAACTCCTCCAAGAAGAGGCAATGCGTGTTCAAAAAAGCGAAACACAAAAACCTGTAGCAAAAAAAACTCCCTCTTCATATAAACCTGCTTCAACAGAAGAACAACTAAGAGAGCGTGAGGCTCTTGAGACATTAGAAAATCTTAAAATTGATCTCCAAAAAAAGATTGCTAATTTTATTCAACAGAATACCCTCAGTGCCAACACAGCTGGAAAGATTGACGAAATGTATCAAAAAGCAACGAAATCAGATTTATCTCCTTCTGAATCACTTCAACAACTTCAGCAAATAGAAATAGAATTGGATAAACCATTATCACCAGAGCTTTTTAAAACGGATACGGACATACTCAATAGAATCACTGACTCTAAGCAAAAAGAAATGCTCACAACCGTTACGGTAGAGCAGCTTAAAAAGCTATATCAAGAAGCAACCAACCCAGATTTATCTCCTTCTGAATCGTTTCTACAACTTCAAAAAATAGATATAGAATTGGATAAAAAGTTAAATGATAAATCTGAAGCAAAAAAAGCTAAACAAGAAAAATTTGCACCATTATTTGAAGACAGAGTTTTTGGAAGTAAAGAAAAAAAAGAAGCTTTAAGAAAAGAAGCAGAAGAAGCTAAAGCAAAAAAAGAACAGGAAGCGGCTGAAACACGAAAAGCAAAAGCAACAAACAAACCATTGACACCGTTATTTGAAGACGATGTTTTTGGGAGTAAACAAAAAAGAGAAGAAATTGAATGGGACACAAAACTAGCAGAAGCAAAAGCTAGTGAAGAGGAAAATAAATGGCAAACAAAGGCTACTCAGGCGCGAGCTACTGAAGCAAGAAAAGCGGTTGAGACAAGACCTACAAAATATACAAAAGCTGGGGCAATAGAGACAATAACAAGACAATCAGCCCAAGGGACTATAAAAAATACATATACAGTAGGAGAACGTCGACCAAAAGCAGTTGGTCTTTCTCCACTTAATGAAAAAGCCCCTCCAGTAGATATGTTCGGAGGAGAACCCGATGATAAAACTAACTTCGATGAAATTGATAATCTCAATAGAATTCCAGAAGATATTACAAAAACACCACGTTTTACCGCCCCAACAGCACGTATGAGGTCAACAGGTCCAAGTGAAATTCCTGGAATGGTTACAGAAAGACCACCTCTCCGTCGTGAAAATACCATTGGTCTTCCTCAAGAAGACACCTCCATGCAACCACAACCAGCAAAGAAAGCAGGATTTTTCAAAAGAATATTTG
>JAZDMW010000008.1:0-15924 GCA_043800545.1 Candidatus Magasanikiibacteriota bacterium
TTTTCATGGAGGTTTTTGAGATGAACACATTAGGGCTTTACTGGCTGTGCCATAAACAGCCAGTTTTCTTTTTCTCTAGTAGAAAAAGTTTTTTTTTGTTATGATGGGAGAATAAAAATAGTGATTTTATGAGAGATTATACAAGTGAACTGAATACTGAACAATGGAATGTGGTAGAACATGGTGATGGTCCTTGTTTAGTGCTTGCTGGTGCTGGATCAGGAAAAACAAGAACCATTACATATCGGGTGGCATATTTACTTGAACACGGAATTGACCCAGACAATATTCTGCTGGTGACATTTACAAATAAAGCTGCACACGAAATGAAAGAACGTGTTGAATTGTTGTTAAAAGAAACCGGACAAAATATACAATTACCTTGGGCAGGAACATTTCATCATATTGCGTATAGATTGCTCAAACAATATGCTTCACTCTTGGGGTATCAAAATAATTTTACAATTCTTGATTCAGAAGATAGCAGAGACATGATTAAGATGTGTTTGAAACAAGAGGGTGTTGATAGAAGTCAAAAACGATTTCCTTCTGCAAATGTTTTACAATCTCTGATGAGTTATGCAAGAAATTCCATGAAAACGATTGAAGAAGTTCTTGATGAAAAAAATCCAAATTGGTTACCAATTTCTGAGGTTATTGTACGCATTGCAGATGAATATCGGAAAAAGAAATTGGAATCAAATGCCATGGATTTTGATGACTTGCTTGTGAATCTCTATCTTTTACTCGCACAATCAGAATCAGTCCGAACAAAATTGACACATCAATTTCAATATATTCTCGTAGATGAGTATCAAGACACAAATAGGGTACAAGCGGGGATTGTGAATCTTCTTGCACAAAAATATAAAAATTTATTAGTAGTTGGTGATGATGCTCAAAGTATTTATTCTTTTCGTGCTGCGGATATACAAAATATTTTGGCTTTTGAAAAACAATATCCAAATGCAAAAATATTTCGTTTGGAAACAAATTATCGGTCAACACCAAATATTTTGGATGTTGCAAATGTGGTGATTGAAAATAATAAAGCGCAATATGAAAAGAAATTAAAAAGCATACAAGAAAATTTTGCCAAGCCAGAAGTTCATGCATTTGCTGATCAAAGAGATGAAGCAGAATTTATTGCAGGACGTATTTTGGAATTACGCGATGAGGGAATCGATATGAAAAACATTGCTGTTCTTTTTCGTGCATCGCATCATTCTCAATCTCTTGAAGTGGAACTGACCAAACGAAATATACCATATGATTATCGTGGTGGTACACGTTTTTTTGAACGTTCACACATTAAAGATGTTCTTGCATTTTTAAAAATTATACATAATAAAAACGATATTATCGCATGGAGTCGCGTGCTAAATATGCAAGTAGGAATTGGCCCGGCTGTGGCACAAAAAATTATTCAACTCGCAGGTGAAGCAGAAACATTGGAAGATTTTCGTGCGATTCTTGAAGTTCTTCCACAGCGTGCAAAAATTGGTTTTCAGGATTTTCTTTCTATTTGGGATGATTTGCAAAAAAAAGAAAAATTGGAAGCAACCAAAGATCCCGAACCTGCGGATTTAATTTATGCAGTTCTTGATTCTAAGTATGCAGATTATTTAGAAAATGAATATGATAATTATCGCGAAAGAATTCAGGATATTGAACAACTTGCCATGTTTTCTGAAAAAGAAAAAAACCTTGGAAAATTTTTAGCGGAAGCCTCCATGCAGGAGAGCTACCAGAATACAGCAGGAAAAGAAAATTTTGCAGAAGAAAAAATCGTTCTTTCTACCATTCATCAAGCAAAAGGTTTGGAGTGGAGCGCTGTGTTTGTCATAAATTTATCATCTGGTGAATTTCCAAATATGCGTGCACTGAAAGAATCAAATGGTGTGGAAGAAGAGAGACGTCTTTTTTATGTGGCAGTGACACGAGCAAAAAAATTTCTTCACCTCACGTATCCTTTGGTTTCTGGATTTAATAGTATGTTTGGTGGACCAAGCATGTTTATTGAGGAAATAGATAAGGATCTGATTGATGAATATGGAGTTATGGGAGAAAGTACGAATAGTTGGAAATTTTCTGATCCATCGGATGATGGGGATGGAGTTGAGTATATACCTGAGGGAGAAGAATTCTCACAGGAGAGAAGAAAAAAAAGTTTTTTAAAAAGTATTGATGAATTGTAATACAGACCATTGACAAAATATCCTGAATTCACTACAATAAGGGCAACAAATTATTCATTAATTTTTATATATGGCTTTTGAAAATATAAAATTTGATGGTCTTTACGAAAAAACACTTGTCATCGTAAAACCAGATGGAGTACAACGTGGACTTGTTGGAGAGGTAATCCGAAGACTAGAATTCAAAGGATTAAAGATTGTAGGTCTAAAAATGGCCCAACTGAACCCAGATAAACTTCGTGAACATTACGCTCATCTTGCAGAAAAACCATTTTATCCAGGATTAGAAGGATTTATGATGAAAAATCCTGTGGTTATTATGGCTCTTGAAGGAAAAGGTGCTGTTGAGGCTGTTCGTCTTATCGCAGGTGTTACCAATGCTGGAAAAGCAGATGGTGGTACTATCCGTGGAGATCTCGCTATGGGTATGTGTAATGTGATTCATTGTTCAGATTCTCCAGAAAATGGAGAAAATGAAGTGAAGAGATTCTTTACTGATGGAGAAGTATTCAATTATGATAAAACAGAGTACCTCCATGTATATATGGAAGACGAACGAGCTGGTTTGAGATAATTACTGTAAAATAAAAGAAAAAACAGAGGATAAAACCTCTGTTTTTTGTCTTGTGGATAACTTGTTGACAAATATCTTTTGTTTTAGTATACTAAAACATGTAAGTAAATAAAATGTTTATGAATCAAATTCTTCGTAATTTCACTCACATGTGGATTTCCCTTATTGGTAAGGTGATGTTTTTTAATAAGAAAACATACATTACTCCAAACGGGGTGGTCTTATGTGGAGAGGGTTGCGATTGCGGAGAAGAGGAAGAAGAATGCAAATGCGATGATGATGAATGCGAATGTGAAGAATGCGATTGCAAGTAACCAAAGAAACATAAGATCACCCGAATACTTCGGGTGATTTTTTTTGAAAAAATGTTGTGGCAGTGGATCTGCCTGTCCGGAAAGCTTCAAAATAATTTGGAGTTCCCCGGACGGGCAGAAAGGAGGCCCAACATATGTATGAAAAGGTGGGCTGAGAAACCTCTATTAGGGGGAGATACAACTGGGTGGGGGTACAACTTCAGTTGTGTCCCCAAAAAAGTTTTCTTGCGACAAGGAGAGGCACGGCCGACTCCAAAGCAAGAGGATTTCCCTAATATTGGCTTCGAAGAAAACATGGATTTCGCTGGTTTGTCCTACAGATAATGTAAAAAAACCAGCGCCAATTAAGCTCATGAGTTTCTCGTGGGTTTATAGGCAGAATATGCTCCATGGGATTTTTGTTTTCCACAGTTGTTAGTTTTAGAGAATAAAGATATAATACATATATCCAGAGAAGTGCGAGAGTTTGGCAAAAAATATTCTTCACTCGTTTTTCTAGGGACACTAATATTTCTTATATCTGTGGATATAAGTTGCAGTGACCCACGTATTCATTAGGAATATGGAGCCCTCCGCGCTCTCGGGAAACAAAAAATCAACCTTCGGGTTGTTTTTTTGTAGAATATTTGTTATTGTATGTATCGATTCCGGGGTATAGCGCAGTTGGCTAGCGCGTATGCATGGGGTGCATAAGGTCACCGGTTCAAGTCCGGTTATCCCGACCAATTCAAACATTTTACTTCGGCTCGAGTGTTGTAGTTGGAGGGGCTTTATGATAATCTATAAGTAACATAATACAATAATTAACTCGTTTTTTTAATGAAAGAAATATGAAAATAACACAAAGTAAAACAAGAGAAAAATTTCCATTGAGTTATAAAAAGATTATGAAAAAAACAATAGCAAGTACAATTGCTATTATATTACTTTTTCTTTTTATATGGGGATTTTTGGTATATATTGTTAACACTCTTGGGCAAGAGGCTGTAAACTGGTGGTTTGGAACAATAACGTTTGGAATCTTCGGATTATTGTTCTTTGTTATTTTGTCAATCTATTTCTATCAACGCTGGTATTTTGCAGTTTATTTTTATGATTTAACGAATGATTATATTCAGATTAAAAAAGGGCCAATAACGCCAAGGGAAATTACAATTCCTTATGAGCGTATTCAAGATGTGTATGTTGATCAAGACATTTTTGACAGGATTTTTGGTCTTTATGATGTTCATTTATCGAGCGCAACAGTATCTTCAGGAATGGAAGCCCATATAGACGGAGTTGAAAAACAAGCTGCTGATGGATTGCGTGCGATTCTTTTAGAAACAATACAACAGAGAATTAGCAAAAACAGAGTTCCAAATACTTCTGTAAATAATCAATAAATGAAGATCTATGGATAAAATTATTACAGAAAAAAATTATCCGATTCAGTGGTTGTGGGTTTTGAAAGCTAATCTTTTTGTTTTGCCTGCTATAATTATTTATATTCCTATTCTTATTTTGGCGAAATTGAATCCATATTCGTATTCTTTAAATGAAAACGAATTACAGAACCCAAAAGGAGACTTCAATATGATAATGATTGGAGTTGTAATTATTTTAAGTGTTATTATTTCAATTTTACGAAAAATAACATTTCATTATTCTTTTGATGATAAATTTTTATTTTTGAAACAAGGTATTGTATCAAAACAAGAAAGGCACATCCCGTATGGTGTTATCCAAAATCTTTTTGTAAAACAAGATTTACTCGACAGAATTTTTGGATTATCTTCGCTCACAATTGAGAATGCATCACAAGGTGCAGGAGCATTGTATGACTCTAGTGAACGGAAAAAAGTGGAAATGATTGGATATTCTGGGAATAAAATAAGTATTCCTGGGCTTACGAAAGCAAATGCTGAAATATTGAAAGGAATAATTTTACAAAAGATGAAAGAAAATCCGATTGAAGATAGTCAATCTGGATTATAAATTTTTTTGAGATCATTATTTTTTCAGAAAAGGTTCAAGTCCGGTTATCCCGACACATGCCATTTTAGCTCAGTTGGTAGAGCAATCCCTTCGTAAGGGAGAGGTCGCCGGTTCGAATCCGGCATATGGCTCCAGATTAATATATAAGTATTAAAAAATTCCACAGTCCTTGGGGCACATGTGGAATTTTTTAGGCAGGGCCTTTTGGTGGGGGGTGTTTACTGATCTTTCGGCTTTTCAACCTTCATGCTGACCGAGGATTTGCCCGTACGGGTGATGCGGTTCTTCTCGTAGTCCACGGTCACCGGGAAGGGGAACACCATCACCTTCGCTTCGACGTAGATGGGGTTGATTTGTCCCCCAGCATCGACGCACATCACCCACGTCGCTGACGTGTTGGTGCTCGCGAAGACCCCGTTGGGCTCGGGCTGTCCGATGGAGGTAAGAGCCCCCTGACTCCTGGAGTCTCCGGTCTCATCCTCCGAGGTCGCCATGAGTGGGTTCGTGAGGCTCGTGTCGTACGGGATCCCGTATCCCATGGAGGGACAATCGTACAAGATGCTTCCCATGTCTGCATGCCACACGGAGTGCGTGGCCACGCGTTGGTTGCGGATCTCGTACAGCTTGATGACGAGGTCGCGCTCGAGCGACCAGTCGAAGCTTGGAATCGGTTGTCCCTTGGCGTACTGGCTTTGCTGTTTGTTGACGATCTGACGATCCTTGGCCTCCTGGCTGTCCTCGAATTGGCAGCTGGTGAAGACCAACGTGGACAGAATCGTGAATACGAACATCAGCTTGCTGATGAAACTCATCAGTTGCTCCTCCTCTTGGCGACGTTCAGTCGCACGTTGATAGCACTGATCTGGGCCTCGATGTTGGCGCGGTCCCCGTCGTTCATGTTGGGGTTGGACAGCTGACTACGAAGTTCAGCGAGCTGGGCCTCGTAGGTCACAATCTCCGCCTTGCGGGCCTCGCTGTACTGGTAGCTGTTCTCGAAGACTTCGCGCTCCACCACCGTGGAGGTGAAGACCCCGACGTACCGAATCACGCCGAAGACCACCGTGGCGATGACGATCAATCCGATGATGTAGAACCACCAACGACGGAACTCACTTCGGAGTTCTTTGTTTTCGTTTCTCGTATCCATGAAGAGATTCCTCCTGCTGGTGTTGCGACTTCAGAAGTTGAGTCGTGTGGTATTTGTATATCAAAATATTGATTTTTTGTCAAGAGTAAAAGAAAAATACCCAGTTGGGTATTTTTTTACGCTTGAAAAGCATTCTTTTTATCTGTTCGTATACAACGTGTACATACGAGAGTTCCTTCGCTTCCTTTTTGAAGGTTCACTTTTTGTGTGCGAAGTACTTTGTTTTTTGCGTGGCTTCGAAGAGCTGCTTTTTTAGCAGTTTTGCCACAATTTGAGCAAATTCGAGACATAAATATATTTATTTAGTTTTCGTATAAGAGACCTTGCCTGAAATGGAATTTTCAATTATACTACAAGGACCCGGGTATTATACGTTACCTTTTAATTTTTGTCAAGGGTATATTTATCTCTCTATGAATCTCGAAATAATTCAAACCATTTTTTTCTTTGTTGTTCTTCTTGCCTCAGCTATTATTCATGAATATATGCATGGCTGGATGGCCCTTCAACTTGGGGATAACACGGCTAAATATGCTGGAAGATTGACCCTTGATCCAAGAAAGCATATTGATCCTATGGGAAGTATTTTTATGCCTCTTATTCTTTTTTTTGTGACTGGGGGAAAGTTTCTTTTTGCCTATGCAAAGCCAGTTCCATATAACCCATATAATTTACGGGATGCAAAGTGGGGACCTGTGAAGGTTGCTTTTGCAGGACCTCTAGCAAATTTTACCCTTGCCCTAGTGTTCGGAATGTTGATTCGTGGAATATATGCGCTTGATCTTATACAGTTTGCGAATATGCTTCCATTTCTCTCTATTATCGTATATACGAATGTACTCTTGGGAGTTTTTAATTTAGTCCCTATTCCACCACTTGATGGATCAAAGCTCCTCTATGCTCTTTTGCCTGCACAAGCAGAGAAGGTTCGTTTGGTACTCTCCCAATACAGCATGTTTATACTGATTGCATTCATATTTTTTGGATACAAAATTTTGTATCCAATAATGAACGGAGTATATTATTTGTTCACAGGGATGTGGATGTTCTAGGAATTACTTGACAAAAAAAAGAGGATAGTGTATTCTATCACCATCAAAACAAGAACGCAGTAATCCTTATAACAGGGTGAAGCGAAATCTCTTTGATTTCATCGTTCGGAAATTGATCCCTCAGAGGTGTTTTACCTTAGGATCACTCTTCGAACGTACCTTATCCAGGTCGTTTTTTATTTATTATTCATTTTGTTGAATTTATGCCAACAATGAACCAAATTCTTCGTAAAGGAAGAAAAAGCAAGGTGAGTAAATCAAAGTCTCCTGCAATGCAGTATTCTTGGGATTCACTCCACCGTAAAAAAACCCTTTTGTCTAAAGGTTCACCTTTTAGACGTGGTGTTTGTACAAAGGTGTATACAATGACACCAAAGAAACCAAACTCTGCTATGCGTAAGGTAGCAAAGGTACGTCTTTCTAATGGAATGGAAGTAATTGCTTACATCCCAGGTGAAGGTCATAACCTTCAAGAGCATTCAATCGTACTGATCCGTGGTGGTCGTGTAAAAGACTTGCCAGGTGTACGTTACCATATTGTCCGTGGTGTCTATGATACACAAGGTATTGACGGAAGAAAGAGAAGTCGATCTCTTTACGGTACAAAAAGACCAAAGAGCTAAGCTCGTTATTTGTTAAGTTAAGGAAATATTAAAATATATGCCTAGAGGAAAACAAGCTCCAAAGCGTATTGTAAAACCAGATCCAAAATATAAAAGCGAGCTTTTGGCTAAGTTTATTAACTATGTCATGATGAGTGGAAAGAAAACAGTAGCACAAGAAATTGTCTACGGTGCTCTTGAAATTCTCGCTGAAAAAACACAACAAACCGCAATGGAAGCATTTGATAAAGTAATGGAAGGTGCACGTCCACTTGTTGAAGTACGTTCACGCCGTGTTGGTGGTGCAAACTACCAAGTTCCTATGCCAGTATCTGTTGATAGACAAAATTGTCTTGCATTTCGTTGGATGATTATTGCTGCTCGAGCAAAAAAAGGAAAAGAAATGAAAGAACGTCTTGCTTCTGAATTTCTAGAAATTTTAGAAGGAACTGGTGCTACTATCAAGAAAAAAGAGGATACACATCGTATGGCTGAAGCAAATAAAGCATTTGCTCATTTTGCACGACACGCTTAAATCCTTGAATAGATTTTTTATTCTATTATTTTATAACGTCAAATTATGCCTCGACTATATCCACTCGAAAGAACAAGAAATATCGGCATCATGGCCCATATTGATGCTGGAAAAACAACTTTTTCCGAGCGTGTTCTTTTCTATACTGGAGTAAGCCATAAAATTGGTGAAGTGCATGAAGGTGCCGCTACTATGGATTGGATGGAACAAGAGCGTGAGCGTGGTATTACTATTACTTCTGCTGCAACAACTTGTTTCTGGAAAGATCATCGTATCAACTTGATTGATACTCCGGGCCACGTGGACTTTACTGTAGAAGTAGAACGTTCACTTCGTGTTCTTGATGGTGCGGTTGCTGTTTTTGATGGTTCACAAGGTGTTGAACCTCAATCTGAAACTGTATGGCGTCAAGCAGACAAATATCATGTTCCACGTATTTGTTTTGTAAACAAAATGGATAAAATGGGTGCAGACTTTTATATGAGTTTGAAATCCATTAAGGAACGTCTTTCAAAGAAAGCTTTTGCTATTCAGCTTCCTATTGGTGCTGAATCAACATTTTCTGGTGTTATTAATTTGATTGAAAAGAAAGCTTACAAATTTGAAGGTGATCATGGAATGAATGTTGTTGAAATAGAAATTCCAGAGGACATGGTAGATCAAGTAGAACAATATCGTTCAGAACTTTTAGATAAAGTAGCTGAAGCTGATGAAGTGCTCACAGAAAAATATCTTGGTGGAGTTGAACTTACAGTGGAAGAAATTCGTAAAGGTATTCGTAAGCTCGTTTTGGTTGATGAGATTTATCCTGTTATGTGTGGTTCTGCACTTTCAAATATTGGTGTACAAATTGCACTTGATAATGTTGTTCACTTTCTTCCATCTCCACTTGATGTGGGAGCTATCAAAGGACTTGATCCAGATGATGAAGAAAAAGTTATTGAAGTTCGTGCTGATGATAGCGAACCATTAGCTGCGCTTGCTTTCAAGATTGCAACTGATCCATACGTTGGAAAACTTATTTTCTTCCGTGTCTATTCAGGTTCACTCAAAGCAGGAAGTTATGTATTGAACACAACAAATGGAAAAAAAGAACGTGTAGGACGCCTTGTTCGTCTTCATGCAAATAATCGTGAAGAAGTAGAAGAAGTATTTTCTGGAGAAATTGCAGCTGCGATTGGATTGAAAGAAGTTCGTACTGGAGATACTATCTGTTCAGAGAATCGTCCTGTAATTTTGGAAAAAATTGAATTTCCTGATCCAGTTATTCATATTGCTGTTGAACCAGCAACAAAGGCTGATCAAGAAAAAATGGGATTTGCTCTTGCTAAACTCGCTGAAGAGGACCCATCATTCAAGGTACATACTGATTCTGAAACACTCCAAACCATTATTTCTGGTATGGGTGAGTTGCATTTGGATATTATCGTGGATCGTATGAAGCGTGAGTTCGGAGTTACTGCTAAAGTAGGTGCTCCACAAGTTGCATACAAAGAAACAATTCGCCAAAGTGCTGAAGCTGAAGGTAAATATGTAAAGCAGTCTGGTGGACGTGGACAATATGGACATTGTTGGATTCGCCTTGAACCACTTGGAGAAGGTGGTGGATTTGAATTCGTTGACGAAATCAAAGGTGGTGTTATTCCAAAAGAATATATCACTCCTATTCAAAAAGGTGTTAAGGAAGCTATGGACAAAGGTACTGTCGCTGGATATCCAATGGTGGATATTAAAGCGACTGTATATGATGGAAGTTATCATGAAGTTGACTCTTCTGAAATTGCTTTCAAATTGGCAGGAAGTATTGCCTTTTCTGAAGCAGCAAGAAGAGCGACACCAGTTCTCCTTGAACCTGTTATGAAAGTAGAAGTGACGACTCCTGAAAATTATTTGGGAGATGTTGTTGGAGATCTTTCATCACGCCGTGGACAAATACAGGAAATGACAGAGCGTGGAAACGCAAAAGTCGTTCGTGCTACTGTTCCACTTGCAGCCATGTTTGGATACGCAACCGCTCTTCGTTCTATGTCTCAAGGACGTGCAAACTATGCTATGGAATTCGGTCATTATTCTGAAGTTCCAAAGAATATTGAATTGGAAATTGCAGCAAAGAAATAAGAACAAGTATATAAAATTTAAAACATCCGCTCACAAGGCGGGTGTTTTTTATTGACAATAGTCAATATTTTGAATATGATTAAATTATCTCGTATATTCGGTATTTTATGCCACTTCATACAAATGAGGTAAAAACCTTTAAAAAACTTATTGAGGATCTCCCAAAGAAAGAAAAGGAATATTTGCTTTCTGTTTTGGATTATACATTAGAACATCATGGTCTCCAGAAAAGAAAATCTGGAGAGCCCTATATCATTCATCCTGTCGGGGTAGCGATACGAGTATTTGAGAAGTATCATGATATTGAATTGACAATCGCTGCGCTCCTTCATGATATTGTGGAAGATTGTAAGGATGTTTCTGTTGCTGATATATATAAAAGATTTGGGGACGTGGTTGGTTTTTTAGTGGAATCTGTTACCAAGAGATTAGAAGTGTTTTACAAGTATCCAGAGGTAGATATAAAAGACAGAATAGAAAGACTCATTTGGTCAGGGCTCAAGGATGTTCGTGTACTCTTGTTAAAAATTGCAGATAGAGAAAATAATTTAAAAACCATACATCATTTGAAAGATAGAAAACAAATCCGCATGGCATTTGAAACTCAGGCAGTATATACACCGCTTCGACGGATACTTCATTATAACCACTGTCATTCTGTGGTTTGCTCCAAGGAGAGATTTATGTCTTTTTTGGAAAAAGAAAATTTAAAAACTCCATTAGAAATTAAAGAGTATCTTATTCGCGAATCTTTTGAAAATATTGACAGTGATATGTTTGGTCTTGTCTATGATGATACAGAAAGTATTATCTGGCATATTACCAGTTTTGACACGTTCAAGAGAATTTGTGAGACAAAGACTTTGGGTGATGTAATAGATTTTATTACTGTGGAGGGGAATCCAGATATGTTCAAGGCAACATTTAAATTTAAAAAAGGAGCTGTTGTCCCAACAGATATAAAAATGGGTGTATCTTCATATTCTAAATAATTTTGTATGGTAAAGACAACAACAATAAATTCACAAGATGACTTGATACGAGATTTTTTTTCTACATTTCAAGAATATAGAATTTTTAAGCAAAAGGCTTTTTACATGGGAAAAAATGCTGATGTGTATTACCAACTTTCTTCAAAAAGAATGGAAGATTTTTTCAGCACAGAAGAAACGTATTATTTGTTTCTGAAAGAAAATATTTTACAAAAAGGGAAAAAAGTTGCTTTTATTAGTCTTGGTTGTGGAAATGCAGAAAAAGAACTTCATATTTTGAAGTTGATGAAACGAGATGGATATGATGCTGTTTTTGTCGCTGTTGATTCTTCTGAAGACATGATTGGTCTTGCAAAAAAGACATTTGAAAAAGAAAATTTTGATGTGCAATTTGTGTGTGCAGATTTTTCTTCCCCAGAGTTCTTTGATAAATTTTCAGAGAGGATAGTTGGTTGTGATTTTAGTATTTATACATTTCTTGGTGCAACATTTGGAAATGTTGAACAGTCATACATGGCAGATATTATTTTTGATTTGTTAAATCCAGGAGATAAGCTGTGGCTTGAAGTTGTAGCAAGAGATGAAACCACCAAAAAAGATGCGCTTCATTTTTTTGAGAAGTATTATGCATGGCTTTCGAATGATACGGTTAAGAATTTTTTGAATGGACCTTTGAAAGAGTTGGGGATAAAGCCAGAGAATGGAGAAATTTATTTACAAATGATAGAAGAGGATTATCTGAAATCCCTCAAGTTTGTATTTCGTCTCAAGATAAAGAAAAAAACAGTTATTCATTATCAAGGGAAGACAACTGTGCTTTTGCCAGATAATGTTATTGATTTGATGACGATTCGCGCATATGATGCAGAAGGTCTTGTTGGATTTTTTAAGGAAAGAAACTTCCAATTTATTGCACAGAAAAAAGCACAAGGTATGGGTCAATTTCTTTTTGAAAAAAAATAATATATGAAATTTAATATTCTTACAATTTTTCCTGAAATGGTTGATGAATATACTGGAAAAAGTATTCTTGCGCGTGGAAAGAAAAACGGAGTAGTGGATTACAGAGCCGTAAATATCCGTGATTTTTCTGATGATAAACGTGGCACGATTGATGATACGCCATATGGTGGGGGAGCTGGTATGGTGATGAAGCCAGAACCAATTTACAAGGCACTGAAAAGTATTGATGCAATTCCTTTTCCCAAATCCGATGGACTGACAAAAGTAAAAAAGATTTTTAATGGGAGTTTGAAACAAAAAAAGAAAACCATACTCATGTCTCCAAGAGGAAAACAGTTTGATCAAAGAATGGCAGAGAAGTGGAGCAAGCTCGATGAACTCACGATAGTGTGTGGAAGGTATGAGGGAATTGATCAGAGAGTTATTGATCACATGATTGACGAAGAAATTTCTGTTGGTCCTTATGTACTTGCTGGTGGAGAACTTGGTGCCCTTATTATTACAGAAGCCGTTTCTCGTCTCATACCAGGAGTGCTCGGAAATGAAGAATCACTTAAAGAAGAAACACACAGTGTTGAGGGTGTAGAATATTCTCAATATACAAAACCAGAAAATTTTAAGGGTTGGAAAGTCCCTGATATTCTCCTTTCGGGAAATCATAAAAAAATTGAAGAATGGAGAAAAGAACAGGGGAAAGAGTATAAAAAGTAAGAAAAATAGTATTTTTTAAAGACATTGATTCAAATCAGTGTCTTTTTTTTAGACATGACCCTTGACAAAGGATTAAAAATAGTGTAGTCTCTTCATTCAAGCTCATCTCGCCTGACGTGGTTGTCAGGATGAGAGTTGTGCGAGGAAAGGTTCCTCGCTTTCACGGATACCGCGAGTGCGGTAGGAAGAGGTTGAAGATGAAGTTTGTTCTTTTCACGTCCCTGTTCTTCGGGATGCTGATGCTTGGGTGCGAAGGGGAGTGCACTGTCAACAGTGACTGCCCCACGGGATCCTTGTGCTCGGGAGGGTACTGCGTCCCGAGCTGTAAGGTAGACAAGGATTGTCCTCCCGGCAACATCTGTCGTGGAGGTATGTGTAAGTCGGCGACCGACGCCGGCTCCATGCCCCCTCCGGACGTGGATGCTGGGACCCCTCAGAAGCTCTGCGTCAATCAGGCGAACAGGTTGTCTGATGTGAACGCTCGCTTCGATGAGTTCCTCTGGTTCACAATCGAAATGGCGTACGCAACCAAGCCTCATGTGCAGTGCAAGCTGACTGTCTCGGCTGGTAATCTTGCTCCTGTGGTTTACATCTATCCTGGTATGCAGGACATCAATGGCCGCGTCTCGAGTTGCGCGGGGCCTGAGTATGTCCTGATGTTCAACCACATCACCGGGGATTTGAACCAGGTCACGATCAGTGAAAATGGTTCGAGTCCCTTTGGCCTTCCGATTGGTACGGAGATTCTCCGTCTCCATGATCTGAAATCTCCAATGAACGCTGGTTTCATTTTGTATGGTGAACCCAACATTGACTTCACCAGCACCACCTACGCGCTCGGTGGTGAGATTCTGACTGCCGCCTTTGAAAACTTCGACGAATGGTGGACGTCGACCTTTGCCTACGAGTGCTATTGATGGTACTTGGTCGAGTGGTATTGCTCTTGTCGATTTGTCTCACAGCCTGCATTGATGAGGGTGAGAGACTTCGCTTTGAGCAGGACCCTGACGACGGAGAAGAATACGTCGAAGCACTTGCCCACGAGTGCACGACACATGAAGACTGCCCTGAGGAGAAACCTTTTTGTGCAGTGATGTACTCAGAGGATATGATTGCACAAAACGTTTGCATCCTGTGTGGCGGAATAGACGAGGTCGTTTGTGGACCAGGGATGGTCTGCGAATGGCCTGCAGATTCTTGCCAACCGGACCGCGATGGAGATGGATTTTCCGATCGTGAGGACGAATGTCCAAACGAACCCAATTCCATCGGAGGTTGTCCCTAAATCCCACCAAGAAAAATCCCACCTTTTTTTCTAAGATGCCCAGTGTTCTGCTGGGCTTTTTCTTTTTTAAATTTTGTTTCCTTGTATTCATTTTTTCTGTATAGAAAACTTATCCACACATATCCACAGTTGTACTTGTTGACATATATAATAAATGTGTATATAATACCCACACATTCAGAGAAGGAACATCACAACATATCTTTTTCTAAGTCCATGCTTTAGGAAACTAGAAAATAACAAAGAGTAACTCAATGGCTTCTGGAACACATGTTCAAGATGCCTGCAGGTTTCTCTTTTTTCTTTACTGAAAATTGAGAACAATTGTCCTTTACAATTTCACAAACAATACAACAACTATTGTAGATAAATTGGTAAGGTTTGCACATTTGGGGATTGTCTTTGACAATACAAATGTGACAAAAACCAGAAACGTTTATTTCCTTAAATAACTCTATAAATGAATCAAAAACTTTGACGTGATGTCAGAGATTACAAACTTCAATTTTTATTGAGAGTTTGATCCTGGCTCAGGACGAATGTTGGCGGCGTGTCTAAGGCATGCAAGTCGAGGGATCGGATTTTGGAGCTTGCTTCAAATTACGGACCGGCAAACGGGTGAGTAACACATTGGTAACCTACCTCCGAGACGGGAATAGCCCAGGGAAACCTGGATTAATGCCCGATGGACATAAGGGACATAAGTCCACTTATGTAAACGAGTTTCGCTCGGAGAGGGGCCTATGGCTGATTAGCTAGTTGGTAGGGTAATGGCCTACCAAGGCAGTGATCAGTAGCAGGCGTGAGAGCGTGACCTGCCTCACTGGGACTGAGAACGGCCCAGACTCCTACGGGAGGCTGCAGTCAAGAATATTCCGCAATGCACGAAAGTGTGACGGAGCGACGCCGCGTGTAGGAAGACGCCCCTCGGGGTGTAAACTACTTTTATGTGGGAAGAATTTGTGACGGTACCACATGAATAAGAGGTTGCTAACTCTGTGCCAGCAGCAGCGGTAATACAGAGACCTCAAACATTGTCCGGATTCATTGGGCGTAAAGCGTCCGCAGGTTGTTTAACAAGTTAGTGGTCAAATTCTTAGGCTTAACCTAAGAACTGCTACTAATACTGTTAAACTCGAGGTTGGGAGAGGCAAGCGGAACTACCGGTGTAGTCGTAATAAGCGCTGATATCGGTGGGAACACCAAAGGCGAAGGCAGCTTGCTAGAACATACCTGACACTCATGGACGAAAGCGTGGGTAGCGAATGGGATTAGATACCCCAGTAGTCCACGCCCTAAACTTTGCATACTAGGTATTGGGAGTATCGACCCTCTCAGTGCCGTTGAAAAAAGCAAACGCGTTAAGTATGCCGCCTGGGGAGTACGGCCGCAAGGCTAAAACTCAAAGGAATAGACGGGGACCCGCACAAGCGGTGGATCATGCGGTTTAATTCGA
>JAZDMW010000018.1:0-9857 GCA_043800545.1 Candidatus Magasanikiibacteriota bacterium
ACAACTGCAAAAAATACGGTGATTGCTGCAACCATTGGACTTATGATAGTTCTTGGTTCGTATGCTGTGACAGATTTGGTAACAAGCCGTTTAGTAATGAATCAAGGCTCAGATTTAAGCAGTTCTCCTACTGTACAAACTGGTACGACAACCTCGGCTGGTAGTCTCGGATGTTGTATTGATGCAACAAGAGATACCCCTTTTGGACTTGTATATACCCCATATCTTACTGATGCAAATACTTGTGAAGCAAGACAGGGTGATGATGGTGTTTCTGGTGCAAATCCTCTGTATTGGATTTGGTTTGATAAAGGAGTAGGAGATATGAATATGAATATTTGTAATGCTATTTTGACTGAGTGTTATGATACAGACATTGGAGTAGATGTTGATGTGTCAGAATCAGAAAGATTAGCACAAAGACAAAATTGTGCATTAGATTTAATGAGTACTCGTTAAAAAATATGAAAAACATATACAAAAATAATATCATCGCTCTGACTTTAGCCATAATAGTTTGTCCATTCCTATTTACATCAGTCTCAGCTGGTTATGGACTCGGGGAAACTGCTGGAGCAGCAGATTTAATGACTGTAGGGGGAGCTGGAGATGTACAGACATTAATTGGAAATGTTATTGGTACAGCATTGTCACTTATTTCTGTAATATTTTTCGGATTGATGTTGTATGGTGGTTTTTTGTGGATGACTGCAAGAGGAAATACTGATCAAACAAGAAAAGCCCTTGATACCATAGTCGCAGCAATAATTGGAATTGTTGTTGTACTTGGAGCGTATGCACTCACAAGATTTGTATTTACGAGTTTAGGAAGTAGTAGTGCAGGGGCAACGGGAACACAAAACACTTCTTCTGCGGGAAATAACGCTATTTGTAATACTATAGATGAGATGAAAACATGTTTTGTAGCATTACGAGAAGATGATCCAGGTCTAGAACAAGCGGTATCGGCATTTGACATGAATAAACAGGATTGTCTATCACAGCCGACAGATGAAGGAAAACAAACAAAGGTAGATGATGTAAAAAATCTATTAAATGGTACAGATGCAGCTGAGTGTGTTCGTTAGTTAGAAACAATAATAAGTAATATATGAAAAAAACAATAAAAAACATACTTACCTTTGTGGTATTAGGAATTGCATTATTTCCATATCAAGTATTTGCAGGCACTCTTCAAACAGCTCCAAATCAATTGGATAAGGTAATTGGTAAAACTGGAATAGATAAAACACAAAGTGTGCAGTCTATCACTGGTACAGTAATAAATACCGCATTGTCTATGGTGGGTATTATTTTTCTTGTACTGATGGTATATGCAGGATATTTGTGGATGACAGCAAGAGGGGAAGAGAGTCAAGTAGAAAAAGCAAAAAAGATTGTATATTCTTCTATGATTGGTCTTGGTTTGACCCTTGGAGCCTATGCAATTACAGTACTCATAACCAGTAGGTTTTCTAAATAAGAATATGAAAAAAATATTTTTTAGTATCATTGCTCTCGGATTATTTATTGCAATCCCTGCATTTGCCGTAGCAGATTTGGGTGTCGGTGGTTTGAAGCAAACAGCAGAACAGTATGCTGGTTATGCTCCTGCAACAGGAACAAGCGCAGCTGAGCTTGTTGGTTCAATAATTCAAGTATTACTTTCTCTTGTTGGTTCAATTTTTCTCATTCTTGTTTTTTATGCAGGATATTTGTGGATGACAGCAAGAGGGGAAGAGAGTCAAGTAGAAAAAGCAAAAAAGATTGTCATGCAGGCAACTATTGGTCTTATTCTTGTAGTTGGTGCCTACAGTATTACCTCATTTGTTGTTCCAAGAATTGTAGAAAAGACAACTGGGCAAAGCACAGGCACCTCAACAGAAGCTCCTCAAGATATTGTACAATGCTGTATTATGACAGATGATACGGGAAATGATCCAGTCATTACAAAAAATGTTGTAAATTTAGAAAACGAGTGCCTGAGCGGTAATATACTTCAAAGCAGTTGTAAAGGAAAAGGTGGAGATATAGAATATAGTTGTGAGGTACAAACTGTTACTCGAGAACAATGTAAATAATTATGAAAAAATTTTTATTCACAATTGGTGTTTGTTGTTCCCTTCTCATGTTCGCTTTGCCAGTTTTTGCAAATGTAAATGTTGCTGATCAGGTAACAGCACAGCTTGGTGCTGGGGCAGCTGCTGCAGATTTTGGTACAGCGAAAGACCCAAGAGACGTAATTGCAGGAGTTATACAAGTAGTTCTAACTTTGCTGGGAACAATATTTTTAGCATTAATTGTATTTGGTGGTTTTAGAATATTTACTGCTGCAGGTGATGAAAGTAAAGTAGATAAAGGAAAATCATATATAAAAAATTCTACTATAGGTTTAGCAATTGTCCTTTTGTCATATAGCATTACACTTTTTGTCACAACACAAGTATTGGAATCTGTGACTCCAGGTGCAACGCAAGGAGGAATTGACCCTGGGGAAAGAGTAATGTGTTGTGATATGATTTGGAAAGGGGTATTCGTAGATGATTTCGAATCTCGTGTTGTTCAAGCGCCAGGAGAATGTACAAATTTATGTGATGGTTCAGAAAATGCACCAGATACTTGTCTTGTAAGTACGCTTTCACGTACAGAATGTTTAGAAAAATAATATGAAAAAGAATATTTTTTCATTCATTTTTGGACTCGGTGTTTTGTCTTGCCTTTTGTTACCCCAAGTAAGTTTTGCACTTTCGCAAATTGATGCACAAACATCAGCTATTGCCGGTGAACAAGGAGCAAATTTCGGAGAAGCAAGGGATCCAAGAACGATCGCTGCGACCATAATTAATCTTGCTCTTGGAGCAACTGGAGTAGCTCTTATTGCGTATATTGTGTATGGAGGATATCTTATACTTTTTTCACAAGGGAAAGAAGATATGATTACAAAAGGAAGAAAAAGCATAACATCATCAGTTATTGGTTTGTTGATCCTTTTAACCTCATACAGCATTGTCCTTTTCGTCACAAAAGTACTCCTCACTGGAGACGAGGCTTCTACTCCTGATGGAATCTTTTATGAAAGACTTCCCGATGAAACGAACTATGGAAAAGAAAATGTGTATAACAATCCAGATGAACAACAGTTTTTCCCTCCACCAAATTTATAATTTTAAATAAAAAGAATAAAACCGCCAATTGGCGGTTTTATATATTTTCCAGTATTTTCTGTCCTGCGTTTGAGACTTTCTCTTTTTTTACTTTATTTTTTTCTTCAAGTATCTTTTTTGTAGAGTATTCGAGATCAAGCAGGGTTGTAGCTTTGTATCCAAGTTTGTTTTGTACAATATATTCAGTATTTAATTCTTCTTGGCCAGGAATAGGGGAAATGGCAATAATTGGCTTTTGAAGGACACTGCATTCGGTTGTGGTACTTCCTCCCGGTTTTGTAATAATAACGTCTGCAATGCGCATATATTCGTCTACAGCATTGGTCCAGCCAAGAGACTCACATGAATTTTCTTTGAAATCTTTATGAGTAATTGTATCGAGCTTCTTTTTTAATGATAAGTTTTTTCCAGCAACCGCAATGATATGTATGGGTGTTTCTGTGATGTGTGTGAGAAGGTATTTCGCAATAGTATCTATTCGTACCATCCCATGACCACCAGAAAGGAGAAGAATGACTTTTTTCCCCTGTGGAATTGCATATTTTTCTCTCAGACTATTAATGTCTTTGTGTTCAAAAAACTCAGGTTGTACGGGAATTCCAGATACAATGACTTTTTGGTCTTTTAATGTTTTTTGTATCTGTCTTGCCATGTGCTCTGTAGCAACAAAATAGGTATGAATATTTTTTACGAGCCACAATGCGTGGAGTCCGTAATCGGTTACAACAATGGAAACAGGAATATTTTGATGTTCCTTTTTAAGAGATCTTTTTATAGCCTGTGCAGGGAATGGATGAGTACAAATAATGGTATCTGGATTGTATTCGTCAAGAAAAGCATAGAATTTTTTTGCACCGATATGAGTTCCTTTGGAAATAATCTTTTCTCCCTTCTCGAGACGGACATTGTCGTCACTCTGTTTATACAGGAAGCCCCAAATTGCTGGTGCATTTTTAATCAACAAAGAATAGGTATCTACAATAGCCTTTTTTATAGGAAGAGACACATAATCCATCATGTCTATGTGTTTTACTTCGTAATTAGGAAAATGTATTTTTGCTGTTTTCTCAAGAGCTTGTGCTATTCGGACATGGCCGGCACCTGCAGAAACTGAGATAATCAAAAGTTTTTTTTTCTGTTTCATAGAGTGGAATATGTACTTAATGTAGCATAAAAGAGCAGAAAAAACAAGGTTAGAAAATAAAAAAGAGTCAAATAACTCTTTTTTAGAAAATCCACACGGGGGTGGCTAACGGGAATTGAACCCGTATTGTCGGTACCACAAACCGAAGTAATAACCATTATACCATAGCCACCCCTATGAGGACTTTACTTATTATAGTATAGAGGAAAAGAGGGGAATTGTCAAGAGATAAAAATACCAGGGACTGCCTGGTATTTTATGCTTTTGTATTTTCGTTATTTTCCAATACGTTCCATAGCACGAAGCACTTCAAGTGGAATGGCAAAGATAACTGTATTTGATTGATCTGAACTAATATCATTAATAGAGTTAAGTGTGCGGAGGTGGAGAGCCCCTGGTTGTTCAGAAAGTACTCCAGCAGCTTTTGCAAGATTGGATGAAGCAATCACTTCACCTTCAGATTTAATAATAACAGCGCGTTTTTCACGTTCAGCCTCAGCTTGTTTTGCAATTACTCTTTGCATGTCGTCTGGAAGAAGAATATCCTTTAGTTCTACAGTTTCTACTTTTATTCCCCATGGATCAGATGCAGAGTCAACAATAGTTTTAATTCTTTTTGCTGCTTCTTCTCTGTTTGCAAGAAGTTCATCAAGTTCAAGTTGTCCAACCACATTTCTCATGGTTGTTTGAGCAAGTTGACTTACTGCATACCAGAAGTTTTCTACTTCAATCACTGCTTTTGATGCGTCAGATACTTTGTAGTAAATAACAGCATTAATTTTTGCAGATACATTATCTTTTGTGATGGCTTCTTGGAGTGGAACATCTACTGCTTTGGTACGAATATCTACCTTTTGCATTGATTGAATAATTGGCCAGACAATTCTCCAACCTGGTTCTGCAATTTTGTGGTACTTACCAAACATAAATTTAACCCCTCTTTGGTATTGTTGCACCACACGAATGCTAGAAAGGACGAGAATGACAAATATGACAAGCAAAACTTGGATGAAACCCATAGAATTGTATGTTAATAATTATATCGGTATTATACCAAATATGGATATTTTTACAAGAAAAGAGCCTCTTTAGGCTCTTTTTGTACCCCGAGCAGGAATCGGACCTGCATAACCAGCTTAGAAGGCTGGTGTTCTATCCATTGAACTATCGGAGCAAAATTCGTAGATATTTTAGCATTTCAGTTTGTTTTTGTCAATCTATTCATCCTCATGACGTCTTTTTCCATGGAATTTTTTATGGATATTTTTGAGTTCTTTATCTGTGATATGGGTATATATTTGTGTGGTCGTAATAGAAGAGTGTCCAAGCATGGTTTGTACACTTCGTATGTCTGCACCATTTCCCAAAAGATCGGTTGCAAAAGAATGTCTCAATGTATGGGGAGTCACTGGTTTTGTAATTCCAGCGGAATGAGCATACTTTTGTACAAGTCTTTGAATGGATCTTTGTGTGAGGCCAATATCTGTTTCTGATGTATTTTTATCTGCACCCGTTCTTTTGTCATGAGACACAAAAAGCCAGGGACTTGTGTCTCTTCTTTTGTCTACATAGGCACGCAAATTTCTTTTTGCACTCTCAGAAAGAAAAATAACACGATTTTTTCCACCTTTTCCTTTTATGGTAAACTCATCATGTTTGAGGTTTACATTTTCTCTTTTGAGGCTTGCAAGTTCAGAAACACGCATTCCAGAACAAAAGAGAGTTTCCAGAATTGCTTTGTCACGGAGTGTAATCAAGGGATTGTGGTTTGCGTTTTTATATGGGGACTCCAAAAGGCGGTTTACTTCTTCATTTGTGAGGAAAATAACATCCCGGTCAGGCATTTTCATGAGCTCTATTTTTTCTGGAGCAAGGGTTTGTATGTCTTGTTTTGCCAAGTACTTAAAAAAAGAACGGAGAGCAATCAAATGATAATTTTGTGTATTTTTTTTCAATGGTTCTCCTTGAGCATCAATCAATCTATTGAGCCACAGTCGATATTTGCGAACATGTTCTGCTGTAATAGCCGTAGGGGAGGGATTTTCTACCCAGTCAATGAAACGAGTGATATAGAAATGATAATTTTGTATTGTTTTTTGTGAACGATTCTTTTCTATTTCTAAATATTCCAAAAAACGAGTGAGATATTGTGAGAGTTTCATAAAAGAAAGAAAAATAATGTATATTCGTATTGTACGACACGTGAAAAGAAAAGTCAAAACATAAAAAAATGCATTTTCGCTTATTTTACGTAAAAGATACTATTGACAAAAGCCTTTTTTTGTGGTATAATATATTATGTAAAGGTCGGAAAAGAATCTTTACTAAAAATAAAAACAAAAATAAAAATATGACAAATAATAAACAAGGTGCTTCTGCGCCACAAACCTTTGATTTTTCACTCGTATATCTCTATCTTTTGACAGGTATTCTCCTCTTTATATCTGTTTTTTTATTTTTACCGCATGTTTCGGTAGGATAATAGGAGATTAATATGAAAAATACTTTAATAATTTCATATATAATCGCATTTCTTTGCCTGCCAGGCTTGTCGCAAGCAATAGAATATGATTATTCAAAAGATATACAAAAAGAATATTTAGAAATACAATCGTATCCATGATAAAAAAGAACCCGAGTATATCGGGTTCTTTTTTTAGGCATATTATAAAGGCCCATCATGGATGGGCCTGGACGCGATGTGGGGGAAGCAATTACTTCTTTTTGAAAATCATCTGAGCCAAACAGAAAATGGGAACGGACCCAATGATGGAGAGGGTGAGTATCCCAGCCACGAGTGATACTTCGTGGAAGCTGAAGTAGCCATAGGTAGTGGGAACGAAGCAGTAACCCGCATTTCCAACTACGATTTGGCCACCCTTCAGGTACGCCGCGATGTAGTTGAAGAAGCAGAGGACGAGAAGCATGTACAGGAAAAGTCCCAGGATCGCTCCAAGAAAGAGAGCAATGTTTTTCAAGATGTTCACGTCGATTCTCCTGAAGGTTATTTGCCACGTCGGCAGAGATACTTAACCATATTTTAATGAAAATGTCAATATTGAGGGGGGTATTGCATATTCTCCCCATTTTGGTATACCATAGAGCAATAATCAACCTCTATGAAAAGACAAGTATCTCTTATTTTACCAAATATACGATCCTGCCATAATGTTGGAGCCATGTTTCGGACAGCCGATGCTTTTGGTATAGAAAAATTGTATTTAGTTGGGTATACAGCTCATCCTCCAAAGGTACAAATAGATAAAGTATCCCTTGGAGCAGAAAAGTGGATTCCCTGGGAGGGGAGAGAGGATATCTTTGAATTACTGTCTGAACTCAAAGAGAATGGGTACCAAATTATTGCTTTGGAAAAAACTCCAGAAAGTGAAGATATCCGGAATGTTCAATTTGGAGAGAAAGTTGCTCTCATTGTGGGGAATGAAGTGGATGGTGTGACAGAAGATATTTTACAAAAAGTAGATACGGTTATTCATATTCCTATGTGTGGAAAAAAAGAGAGCCTCAATGTGAGCATTGCTACTGGTATTGCCCTCTACATGGTGAGTGGAATATAGCAATTCCTTTTTTTGCTTCTTTTTGGTATACTGAATGAGTAAAACTTAACATCTCTGTATGCCATACGGTCATGCAACGTATACACTTTTTTTCTTTGAACAATTTGCAACAAATCTTCCTCCACTGTTACCTGATGGAGTGAAAGAAGAAATACAAAATGCATACGAACAATTGACACATAATGTTTCCCTTACATCAGAAGAAATAGATGATACGCTTATTGTATTTGGAAAACGTGTTTGGCCCTATCGTCAAGCATTTTTAGAGTTTTATCGTGTGGAAGAGGGACATTTAGCAGAAAAAGTTTTTCTAAAAAAAGCACATCCAGTTTTGCGTAAAAGATACAATGAGTTTTTGGCACATGGTGGAAGTTATGAAAATTTGTATAAAGGGATATCAGTAGATTTTTTTACTTCAACACAAAGAGTGGAAATAGCAGAACTTCTCACAGATATCCGTGATTTTTTGAACAGACATACGAGACAGTCGGTCATTGGTTTGAAGAGAAAAGAATATTTGAAAAAAATACATGATTTTGAAATGGTATATAATAAAATGGAAGAAAAAATTAATGTTCTTCGTGATCTTGCAGACAAAGAGGCAGAACATCCAGAATTTTTTGCAGAAATTCAAGCTCATATCCGTTCTTTTGAAGAAGGAATGTGTTTGATGCATACGGGTGTAGGAGAATTGGAACTTGAACAATCATTGGAACATTTTCATGGACGTAAATTTGAAAAAAAGAAATTGAAACACTAACTGTATGAGTGGAAAAGTTATTCTCGTTATTGCCAGTGTTGATTTCCAACCATTTGAATATGCAATTCCAAAGAAAGTTCTCACAGAAAATGGGTACGAAGTTATTACTGTGAGTGATAAAAATGGAAATGCATACGCAACTGATGAATCACTTGTTTTGGTAGATAAAAAAATAGATGAAATAGAGATTACCGACTACAAAGGAATATTTTTAATTGGGGGACCAGGAGCCCCTGAGCACTTGGATACCCCTAAAATGAAAAGTATCTTAGAAGAAGCAAAAGAAAGAGAGATTCCATACGGAGCTATTTGTATCTCTCCGCGAATTTTGGCAAATGCTGGTGTCCTTGATGGGAAAAAAGCAACTGGATGGAATGGTGACCATGAATTGGGAAATGTATTCCGTGCCCATGGTGTGGAATATGTGCAAAATGATGTGGTAGTGGATGGAAGCGTAGTAACTGCTTCTGGTCCACGTGTGGCAAAAGAATTTGGAGAAGCCATTGTACACGTATTGCAACAGAAATAAAAAAACCGAGTTTCCTCGGTCTTTTTTTTAATCAGCATGATTTTCTTTTTTTATTTTCTTTGTACTTTGTTTTACTGTGTACTTGATGAGTTCTCCTGCGATATCTCTTCCTGTTGCAAGAGTAATTCCTTCAAGTCCTGGATTTGCATTTACTTCTAAAATTTTTGGTCCACTATTTGTTCGGAGAATATCTACTCCGGCAAAATCCAGTCCGCATGCTCGTACTGATGCAAAAGCACATTTTTTTTCTTCCTCTGAGAGTTCTGCTACACGTACTCTTCCACCAAGTTTGAAGTTTGAGCGGAATTCACCACGCTTCGCGGCAACTCTTTCCATTGCCCCGACAATACGTTTTCCAACGATGAATACACGTATATCTTTCCCTTTTGCTTCCCTCACATATTCCTGGATAACAATTGGTAGGGAACCGTATTCGCTTGTGAGAAGATCCACAATAGAGCGAAGACCTCGTTTACTCTCAACAATAGAAACTCCACTTCCGTGTGAGCCGTAAATAGTTTTTAAAATAACTGGGAATTTTCCCACTTCTTTGATAACATCATCAATATAGTGTTGTGATCTGAGAAGATATGTTTTTGGGATTGGAAGTCGGTGTTTGTTCAGTATTTGGAGAGTTCGGAGTTTATTTTTTGCGCGAAGGACAGGAAGATGTGAATTGACTGTT
>JAZDMW010000059.1:0-5952 GCA_043800545.1 Candidatus Magasanikiibacteriota bacterium
GTTGGTCTGACGATTTGTTCTACCACTTGTTCACTTTCCTTGATTTCAAATTCAGAAGGAGTTGCAGATACAAAAATAAGAGAATCTACTTTTTTCTGGAACTCTTCAAACTTCAAAGGTCTATTATCCCTCGCACTTGGAAGACGGAAACCATGATCCACCAATGTATCTTTTCTCGCCTTATCTCCCATATACATTCCGCGAATTTGTGGAATGGTCACATGAGACTCATCAATGACTGTTAAAAACTTTTCATTATTATATTTAAAATAATCTAAAAGAGTAAAAGCAGATTCTCCTGGTTCTCTTCCATCAAAATGACGAGAATAATTTTCTATTCCATTACAATAACCAATATTTTGTATCATCTCCAAATCATACTTTACTCTTTGTTTCAGACGTTCATATTCCAAAACCTTTCCCTTTTTCTTGAAATACTCAAGCTGATCTTCTAATTCTTTTTTAATACCTTCAAAAGCACGATTCCGTTCCTCATCTCCAATCACATAATGTGCAGCAGGAAATAACCACAAATCTTCTTGCTCACGAATAATTTTTCTGGTAATTGGATCAATGAGTTCAATTCTTTCAATTTCATCTCCAATTTCCAAACGATATATTCTTTCTTCATTTGCAGGCATCACTTCAAACACCTGTCCTTGCATGCGAAATGTTCCGCGCTTCATATCTGCATTCGTTCTCTCAAATTGCATTTGGATAAGTTGTTCTAACATGCCACGTCTATCTAATTTTTGTCCTTGTTCCAAATGTAAAACAATTTTTTCATATTCTTTTGGAGAACCCAAACCATAAATAGCAGAAACAGAAGCAACAATAATCACATCTTTTCTTGACAGGAGCGCTTGTGTACAGGCATGACGAAGTCTGTCTATTTCCTCATTTATTTGTGCTTCTTTTTCTATATACGTATCACTTCCTGGCATGTATGCCTCTGGTTGGTAATAGTCATAATACGAAACAAAATACTCAACCGCATTTTCTGGAAAAAACTCACGAAACTCATTACAGAGCTGTGCTGCCAAGGTTTTATTATGTGCAATGACCAAGGTTGGCATTTGTGTCTTCTCAATAACATTTGCAATGGTAAATGTTTTTCCTGAACCAGTAACCCCAAGTAATGTCTGGCGATTCATTCCTTTTTCTATACCAGAAACAAGACCCTCTATAGCCTGTGGCTGGTCCCCATTAGGTTTATATTCTGATTTTAGCTTAAATTGAGGCATATTTGTTGGAATTTTAGCACACTTTTCCACAATTGACAAGGATAGGCACTTGACAAATTTATAAATATATGATATAAAGACAATACAAGAGAAGTTAACGTAGGGTTTCCTTTTACCACCATGGGGAACCCCATTAGATCCTACTGCTTAGGGCTTTCAACCCAGAGCACTGGATTGCCGGGTGTGCAGGTCTGGTGGACCTAAACACGACTCCTTGATCCCGAGGAAACATCTAAAGGCTCTGATGTACTCCGCGGAGAATAGTAGCCGTATTTTGACCTCACGGTCACACACCAACTCCTTCCCAAAGCCGATGATTGCTCCCACGCGATCATCGGCTTTTAGCTTTTTATATCTCAAAACTTTCTCCCTTTTCTGGTACAAAGGCAGGGATATTCATTTCATCTTTAAATCGGTGTGCGAGTGTGGTGGCTGCGTTTGGTTCACCATGGACACAGTATATTTTCTTTGGGAGCTTTTCTGCATTCCGTACCCAAGAAACCAATTTTTCCTGATCACCGTGAGCAGATAATGCCCCAATTGCCTTTACTGTGCATTTTACAGGAATATCTTCGTCAAAAATATGTACTTTTTCTGCTCCGTTATATATTTTTCTTCCCAAGGTTCCCTCAGCCTGATATCCAACAAAAATGAGGAGTGAATTTGGGTCAGGCAAATATCTCATAGCATGGTGTACAATACGTCCGCCATTCATCATCCCTGAACCTGCAATAATGAGTTTTGGACCAATAATATGATTAATATCTTTGGATTCATTGACAGTTTCTGTGAATTTTAAATTTGGAAACTGCAAAAAATTTTCTCCCGCCTGGACTTGTTCCAATGCTTCTCTATCTAAATATTCTTGATGTTTTTCATAGACAGAAATTGCTTTAATCGCGAGAGGACTATCCAGAAACATAGGAATCTCTGGGAGTGTTCCATCTTCGGAAAGCTCATGAAGGTGATACAAAATTTCTTGTGTACGTTCAATGGAAAATGATGGAATCATAATGGTTCCACCGTGTTTAACCCCCTCGTCAATATATTCTAAAATTATTTTCTTTTTTTCATCCTCACCCTCGTGAACTCTATCCCCATAGGTGGACTCAATGAGAAGCACATCCACATTCCCAAGCTGATCCGTATCCCGAAGAATTGGTACATTGTTATTTCCAACATCTCCAGAAAATCCAACTCTTCCATCTGCAGATTCTATCTCAATAAACGCAGACCCAAGAATATGCCCTGCATCCTTCCATGTAGCAATAACTCCATCTGCAACAGGAACCGTATTGTGATACTCAATACATTTGCATTGTTTTTCTACTCTTTGTACATCTTCTAACGTATACAGTACAGGTGTTCCATATTTTTCTTCATTTTCTTCCATAATATGCACCGCATCCTCAAGTACCAAAAGAGCCAATTCTTTTGTGCCATACGTCATATATATCGGTCCGGTATAGCCATCCCGAATAAGCTTTGGTATTCTTCCTACATGATCCAGATGAGCATGGGTTACGATAAGAGCATCCAAAGATTCTGGATTAAATCCAAAATCTTCATGGTTCATTTTTTCATTAAACTCACCACCCTGAAACATTCCACAATCTAGGAGTATTTTTTTACCCACAGTCTCAAGCAAATGACAAGAACCTGTAACACCACCAGCAGCTCCATGAAACGTAATCTTCATATAGTAAACTATTAGACATTATGTGATTATTATATCACCAAAAAACCACTATACACAAACGATTTTTTCTGGTATAATCGGTATAGATTTATAGAGTAATAATTTTATGGCTATAAAAATCATCGAAGAAAAAAATATCAAGTGGATAAATATTGATAGGGTCAATGACGAGGCTCTTGAATATTTAAAGACAAATTATAAATTTCACCATTTGGATATTGACGATATCCAAAGCGGAAGTCAAACACCGAAACTTGATGTGTATGCGAAATATCTTTTTCTTGTTCTTCATTTTCCAACACTTCGCATGGGAAATATTACAATAGCCAGCAATGAGGTAGATTTTTTTGTTGGAGAAGGATATGTTATTACAATCCAGCAAACTCCTTCAAAGGAAATTAAAAAACATTTTTATCGATGTAAAAATAATAAAAACTTGAGAAAAAAATGGATGGGAAATGATCCTGGATATTTGCTCTACAATATTACGAATGCACTTTTCCATGAATCACGTCCTTTGTTAAATATTATTGGAAAAGAAATATCTGCTCTTGAAAATGGAATTTTTAATGGACATCCCGATGTAAAAATTGTACGTCAACTGGCTATGCTTCGCAGAAATGTTCTTGGATTCCGAAGGATTGTTGATCCACAAAGATACCTTCTTGGAAATCTTTCTCACACAAGAAAACCCTTTTTGGATTCTGAAGTCAGTTTGTATTTTGATGATATCAACGACTACTTGAGCAAACTCTGGGCAATTGTAGACACATACAAAGATAGTATTGACGGTCTTCATGTCACGGTAGAATCTTTGATTAACCAAAGAACCAATAAAGTGATTGGTACTCTCACAGCAATTTCCGTTGGCCTTATGCCACTTACCCTTCTCTCTGGAATCTATGGAATGAATATTGATGACCTCCCCTATGCTCGTGATCCATCAAAAGTATGGTTCATGTTCCTTGGACTCGCTGGTATAATTTGTTTGCTCATCTTTATCATGAGAAGGAAGAAAATGCTTTAATATACGCCTGATATTGTTGAAAACCTGTGATAAAAAAAATATTTACCTCACAGCTGAATTCTATTACTGGAGCTGCCCTTGTACTTGGGGCAGCATCTTTTGTAAGTAGACTCATTGGAATAATTCGTGATAGAACCTTTGCTCACATGTTTGGAGTTGGAGATACTCTAGATATTTATTATGCTGCATTTCGTGTACCAGATTTGGTATACAATCTCTTAGTAGCAGGCGCACTAACTGCAGGATTTATTCCTGTGTTTATGGATCTCTATGTAGAAGACAAAAAACGTGCAAATGAACTCGCGAATCTGGTTATGAGTACCCTTGGAGTCCTGCTTATCATTGTTTGTATTATCTTTATTATTTTTACTCCAAATCTCATTCCCTACATTGTCCCTGGATTTTCCACAGAAAATATTCCCATGACCATCCTCCTTACAAGAATCATGTTCTTAAGTCCAATTATTCTTGGTATTAGTGGTGTTTTGAGTGGAGTCCTCCAATCTCTCAAATGCTTTATTATTTATTCCCTCACTCCAATTTTCTATAACCTTGGTATTATTCTTGGAGCTCTCCTATTTTATCCAATCTTTGGAATGAAAGGACTCGCATATGGTGTGATTCTTGGAACTATTCTTCATTTGGGAATACAAATTCCAACACTTTTGGCTCATGGCTTTTCATTTCAATTCATCTGGAATTTAAAAAACAAGGCCCTCAGAAAAATTGTAAAGCTCATGGTTCCACGAACACTTGCACTTGCAACCACACAACTCAATTTTCTTGTTATTACAATTATTGCATCCACACTGGCATCTGGAAGCATCACTGTATTTAATCTCGCAAATAATTTGCAATACTTCCCTATTGGTCTTATTGGAATTTCCTTTGCACTTGCAGCATTTCCTGCATTTTCCGAATTTATTTCCCGTGGAGAAACAGAAAAAATGGCTGAACATCTTCTTTCTTCTATACGACAGATTTTATTTTTCATTCTTCCTCTCACAATTATTTTTCTCCTTCTCCGTTCACAAATTGTTCGTGTTGTTCTTGGAAGTGGAAAATTTGATTGGAATGCAACTATTACCACGGCGAACACACTCGCTTACTTCTGTTTTTCTCTATTTGCTCAATGTCTGATCCCAATAATTACCCGAGCTTTCTATGCTTTCCATGATACCTGGACACCATTTAACATTTCTTTTATTACCGCACTCATCAATATTATTGGAAGTCTGCTTTTGAAAGACTCTTTTGGTATTGCAGGACTTGCACTCGCTTTTTCCTTTTCTATGGTAATACAACTTTTCCTCCTCTGGGGATTTCTCCGTAAAAAACTCCCAAAACACATGCGAGAACAAACTATCCTCGAATCCCTCAATAAGACAATTCCAGCAACCATAGCTATGGCATTTGTCGTACAGCTTCTCAAATATCCTCTTGCAGATATGGTAAACATGGAAACATTCTGGGGTATATTTACTCAAGGATTTTTAGCAGGAAGTGCTGGACTCTTTGTCTATTTTGGTCTCTGTCATATACTCAAACTGGAAGAAATGAAACAACTCCGTAGAAGTCTTCATAGAAGATGGCTTAACTTCCGTAAAGTACAAGGAGAAATTGGTGAAGCAGATAGTATTTAAGGCTCATTTGAGCCCTTTTTTAACTTGCCAGATGTTCCAATACATGCTATTATATGCCTACTTTCAATAATGTAAATTTATGTCAGATCTGAAGATCCGAAATTTTTGTATCATTGCACACATTGACCATGGTAAATCTACCCTTGCAGATAGATTTCTTGAGATTACCAATACTGTAGAAAAAAGAAAAATGCGTGCTCAGCTTCTCGATACTATGGATATTGAACAAGAACGTGGTATTACCATAAAACTGCAACCCGTACGCATGCAATACGAAGGATATACCATGAATCTCATAGATACTCCGGGTCATGTGGATTTTACATATGAAGTTTCTCG
>JAZDMW010000066.1:0-3213 GCA_043800545.1 Candidatus Magasanikiibacteriota bacterium
TGCTATTTTATCTTGGCTATCTCTTTTTTCGTGATTCCTTAAAATTTCTGCAGCGAGTGGGGATCCAGAAAGAGCATATTGTTTAATAACACTCACATCATCAGGGGATAATGGTTTTGTTTTTAATTCATGTTTAAATTCCTCAATTTCTCTTTCACGAACAGCTTTTGCCATTTTTGTGTCTATCTTTTTATTTTCCGCAAGACTTTCAGCCTCAGAAAATAAAATATCCAAGTCTCTCGGGTCTTCAAAAACAGCTCCAATAAATTTATTGCGGTGTATTTGTTCGGCTAATGGATTTTTACTAATATCTCGCAATAGGGGGCGGATCCGAGAATAGTCTTCCTCTGACACAAAAGGAGCTTTCTCTTCTGGAGAGGTTTCTTTTCTGAGTTCAGAAAGAATATCCTCTAAAAGAAATTCTGATTCAGTTTTCTTTCCACCCTGAATAACAGAAAGATTGGGTTTTTCTTCCCCGATTTTTTCAATATCAATTGGAGGAGGGGTTTCTTGAGCAGGAAAACCTATCATTGTACGAGCTCCATTTTCTTGTCTCATATTTTACTGTAAGGTTTTTATATATTTTATGAGTGAGTCAGAATCGATCTTTGCAGATTTATAGAGTTTTTCTACAGTTCCAGAAAGTTCATATTTATCTGTACCAAAGGAATGAAAGCTGGATACAGGTATTGTATTTTCGAGTATGTATTTTGCAATTTGGCTTCCAAGTCCGTTTTTTGTATTATGATCTTCAATCGTAATAACATGATTTGCTTTTTCTAAAGATTTTTTGAGAGTGTTATCAAATTTTTTGAGAGAAGATGCAATGACAATCTCAAATGATTGGAGTGATTCCCATGCTTTCAGTGCTTCATGAACTACGGATCCAGAAGCAATAACAAGGATTTTTTCTCCAGGACGGAGAACATCACATTGTCCGTAGGTGTATGAGTAATTTTTATCGTAAAAGGGAGTTCCATCTTGTTTTGTAAGAATTGAAAGTTTATGTCTTCCCATACGTACATAAAAATTTCCATAATGACTCGCAACATAGCGGATAATTCTATCACAATGATTTGGATCTGCAGGTTCTACGATAAATGTATTCGGAAAGCCCAAAAATGAGCCTGCATCGTCGATTGCTTGATGTGTTGGTCCATCTTCACCAACAGAGAGTCCACAGTGCGTAGCGACCATTTTTACATTCGTAGCATTAATATCGTTTACACGGGCCTGATCTTTTGCTCTACTGGTCATAAATACACCAAAGGTAGAACAAAAGGGGACGAAACCATGAAGACTGAGTCCTCCAGAACAAGAAACCATTTGTTGTTCTGCAACTCCACAATCGAAATGTCTTCCTGGAAATGTATTTTGTACAAGATGTGTTTTTACAGATTCAGCAAGGTCTGCCGTGAGTGCAACAATATTCTTATTTTTTTTTACAAGGTCGAGAAGTGCGTTGCCATAGGCAGTTCTACAGTCCATTATGACTTCAGAATCATAGAGACGAGGTTCTCCGGTGTTTATTTTTTGTTTTGCGAGTGGTTTTTCTGAAAAAACTTTTGGTTTTGTTTGCAAAGGTATGTTTTTTGTAAATAATTCAAGTGTTTTATTTTCTTTTTTTGTGAGTGCCAATTCTTTCAAGGCTATTTCTGTTTCCTCTGTATTCGGAGTTTTTCCATGCCATGTAGAATAATGAAGTTTCCCTTCTTTTTCCATAAAGCTCACACCTTTGCCCATAATTGTATTTCCAACAATAAGAACAGGTTTATTTTTTACCTTTTGAGCTTTTTTAATAGCTTTATAAATGTGTTTATGATTGTGACCGTTTATTTCTATCACTGCCCAACCCGCTGTCATAAAAAATTTAGCAGGATCAATAGGCATGATGTTTTTGAGTGAATCAGAAAGTTGTACTTTGTTTGAATCAAGAAAAACAATGAGATTATCCAGTCTATATTTTTTTGCAAAATTCATCATCTCATACATTTGTCCTTCCTCAGATTCTCCATCTCCAATAACTGCATAGACAAAGTTTTCTGTTTTTTTCAGCTTTTCTGCTAAAGCAAATCCAGTTGCTGCAGATACTCCTGCGCCAAGAGGTCCTGTGCTGTACCAGATTCCTGGGACGTGTCTGGTTACATGACCTTCAAAAGGGCTTCCTGCTTTTCTAAATTTTTGTATGACTTCTTCTTTTGAAATAATATTGAGTTCTGCAAGTACAGCATAAACAGCAGGGGAAATATGACCATTGGAGATAATAACAGGCTCATTATGATTCTCGAGAATTCGTGTATAGAGAACAGAAAGATAATCTATACAACTGAGAGATCCCCCGGGATGACCACTTTTTGCTTCTGAAGTCATCTGAATAATGGATCTTCTACAAGATTTCGCAAAAAGTTCTGTATTTTTACTCTGTGACAGACGCATAAAAAATATTTTTTATGACAAGGAATTGATGAGGGCAAATATGCCACCAATTTGAAGTGCAATAATAATAACGAGTATTGCTTGAAAGCTTATTTTTTTTGTTTTGTGACGAAAGTATTTCATACCAGCAAGTCCACCAACAGAACCACCGATAAGACAAAGGGTCCAAAGTTTTTTCTCTGATACTCTTCTTTCTTGTTTTCGTGATTTGAGTTTATCAAAACCAAAATAAAAAAAAGTGACGATATTGATAATAATAAGGTAAATGGTGAGAAAAATTATTGGAATCGGTAAGTTCAAAAAATATTCTATAAACATAATAATTTCTATGACACTGCAAGTTTTTCATCGCCGTAATGATGTTTTCTGTCAGTATCTGAGAGTTTAATCAGTTGTTCGCGAATAATATTTGGATCTTTTATTTTTCTAAATATAACATCAATATTAGATGATGCTGTCTTAATATGGAGATCTCCATAATTGAAAAAAGTAGGGAATACACCATGAACAGTACTGGTCACATCCTGTATACGAAAGAGATCCACTTCAGATACGGTTCGAGAAAACAGTCCAAATTGTTCAATGTCGATTATTCTATCATTGGTTACAATCCACACATCAAGGTAGTAATCAATAAAATGGATAAAAAATATAAGGATGGAGAGAAGATAAAAAATACCAAAAACAAAGATAAGGAGTGTATATATAAAGGTATTATTGAGAAGGTTTGGGTTTAAAATTTGGAAAACAGAAAATAAAACAAATGGTGCGAGAAAA
>JAZDMW010000078.1:0-2897 GCA_043800545.1 Candidatus Magasanikiibacteriota bacterium
TCTGTATCTGCATCATCAAAAATAAATTCAATATTTTTAATATTCTTTCTCACACGGAAGCTATATTTTATGAGATGCTTTACTTTTTCTTTATCTCCCCCACAAATGATATAACTTTTTGCAAATGAACGAAGAAGAGAACGAACGACTTTCCCGTGCATACGAACCTGTATATCCAGCCAATCCTTCATTTTTTTACTCACATTTACCCCACCGATAAAACCAATATTTTCGTCCACAATAAGAATCTTTCTATGAGTACGTGTCACCAGTCTTTTCCAGAGCCCACGATATCTGTGTTTTCTCTCTTGAAAAAAATGAATATCTACTCCAGATTTTTTAAGAGCCTCTACTTTCTTCCGAGAAATTTGGTAACTTCCAAGTGAATCTACTATTAATTTTACATCCAATCCTTCACGAGCTTTTTTTTCGAGTAAATCAAAAAATTGAACACCTTCTTCGTCTTCAATTAAAATATAGACCTCCCAATAAATTGACTTCTTTGCATTCAGTATAGCTTCCTTCATGGCATTCCAGGCCTCCTGTGTTGTGCTATACAAAACGTATTTGGATTCAATCATACATATACACTCTACTCTCCAAAAACCTCCGTGTAAAGTATTATGGATGAATAATAGTTCCTTTAAATTTCTTTCCTCCCAAAGCATTTTTTACTTCTTTCAAATTCGTTCCTTGGAGTATTCCAACACGAAGTTTTAACTGCTCTGCCTTTTTACTCGCAATAGGATCAAATGGATAATTACTTCCAGGAGACCAGACATCTCCAACAATATTTTTACGGAATTCTTTCCATGTAATTTCTTCTATCTTTTTTGCTTCTGGAAATACCTTTGGATCAATATCGTAGACATACTCAATATTGGATAAATTGAGGACTTCTCCTGCTCCAAAATTTTTTGCAAAAAGAACAGCATCATAATCCGTAGAACATCCTGGTTTCCAGCCAGATGCAATGATAATTGGTTTTTGTGTTTTTATTTTTGTATTTGGATTTGAAAGTACTTCTTTATATGCTAAGTCTCCAAAAAGTTGTTTTACAAAAAATGCATTCAATACCGTTGCCTGTATTCCAAGCCAATCCAATTCCTCATTTTCTACTTTTACCGTATTCCTTAATCCATCCTGATAATTTCTTGCCGTTGCACCACCACCGATAATTAAAACAAATCTATCTCCCTTTTTAACCTGCTCAAGAATCATGGCTCGAAACTTTTTTAAAAATACAGGATCAATACCTGTTCTTGGTATTATTATGGATCCACCGACAGAAAGTACTTTCATTTGTTTCATACAGGAATAATTAAACACTTATAGAATATTTTTTAGGGGTTTCTCCAACAACTTCAACAGGAAACCCTTCTTCTACTAATTTATACAAAATTTCTGCATCCTCAGCACGGAGATTGATGCAACCATGAGAATGGGTACGTTTCCCAAAATCATTATGCCAATACGCTGCATGAAGATAATACATTGGCTGGAACATCATATTCCACTTCACTCCTGGGAGGTTATATCCAGGACCAACATAACTTTTTTCTTCAATTTTACTTTGTATATAAAACTGTCCTCCTGGGGTTTCACTGCCTGGATTTCCTGTGGATACAGGAAAGTTCAAAACCTGTATATGGTTTACCACAAAATACAATCTTTGTGAAGTCCTATCCACAACAATTTTTCTTTCCAAAATCTTTTCTGTTGATGTGGAAACAGGGCTATACCCAAATAAAACTTCGCTTTTGTCTTCATATCCATCATCATCAGTATCTTTTTTGTGTATATTCAAACCAAATTTGAACTCTAAAGAATTGTTCAAACCATCATTATCAAAATCCTCATCATATGCTTTTTTATTTCCTCCAGTATGCGGAGAAAAACCATTCCAAACTTCAATACCATCTAAATATCCATCCCCGTCTGTATCTGGATTATTGACATCAGTGATATAGATATTTGTTTCTTCTCGGTCAGATAATCCATCATTATCTGTATCAATTTCTTTTGCAAAAGAAAAAGAAGGAAATGCAAGCATTCCAACAAAAAGGAATCCGAGATAAAAATACTTCATACTACCTTCTTTTAGACAAATACAATATGAAAAAGAGAATTGAAATTCCAAATGAAATTAAAGCACCAAATTGTACAGCTCGTTTCACCCATTGATTCTGTGGTATAAGAGGTTCAGAATCTTCGCCATCAATACGCCCATCTCCATCACTATCTGAATTCATGGCATCGGTTCCATTTTCTAATTCAACAGCGTCTTTCAGACCATCTTCATCACTATCATCTTTTTCTGGATCAGTTCCATTCATTTGTTCATCCGCATCCAATATTCCATCATTGTCGTCGTCATCATCAACACTATTTCCAATTCCATCTAAATCCGTATCTTTGGATTCTTTTGAATCCAAAGGAAATAAATCCAATAAATCATTCACACCATCTCCATCCGTATCTGCTTTCTTTGGATCAGTCCCCTTATTTATTTCTTCTTTATCATTTAAACCATCATCATCCGTGTCTGCTTTTGTAGGATCCAATCCCTTTTCTTGTTCTTCTCTATCTCCAAGTCCATCTCCATCCGTATCTGAAGTTGCAGGATTGAGTCCTGCATCCACCTCTGCCTTGTCATCAATTCCATCACCATCCGTATCTTTTCTTGTTGGATCACTTCCATGCTCTTTTTCCTGCCCATCAGTCAACCCATCTTCATCTGTATCTGCTTTGTATGGATCAGAACCAAGTTCTTTTTCATCATTATCAGAAAGACCATCATTATCGTCATCATCGTCAGAATTATCTCCTTTTCCGTCCGTATCATGATCTGCCCATTCTTTATCATCTTTTGGAAATAAATCCTCACCATCTTTATG
>JAZDMW010000034.1:0-17400 GCA_043800545.1 Candidatus Magasanikiibacteriota bacterium
TAAACTTAAACTCAATGACTCTTCCCTGTCATATGAACCAGAACATTCACAGGCTCTTGGCTTTGGTTTCCGTTGTGGATTTCTTGGTCTCCTCCATTTAGAGATTTTCCAAGAAAGACTTCTCCGTGAATTTGGTCTCCACATTATTGCTACCGTTCCAAGTGTTGCCTACCATATTGCATTAACCAATGGAGATAACATTATTGCCAAAAGCGCACAGGATCTTCCAGAAGTTCAAAGAATTCTTTCTGTAGAAGAACCTTGGATGAACGTAGATATTATTACCCCAGAATCATTTATTGGAAATGTCATGTCACTTGTTACAGACAGAAAAGGTATTTACCAAAATACAGAATACCTAAGTACTGGATCTGGACAACGTGCTATGCTTCACTACCATATTCCACTTGCTTCCCTGATTACAGACTTTTACGATAAACTCAAAACAGTTACCAGTGGATATGCTTCTCTGAATTATGAATACCGAGAATATAAGCCTACGAGTGTTGTTCGTTTAGATATTCTTGTTGCAGAAGAACAAGTAGAAGCACTTTCTACTATTGTATGGACAGAGGATGCACAAAAAGTTGGAAAACAAATTGTAAACTCACTCAAAGACACCCTTCCAAGACAACAGTTTGTGATTAAAATACAAGCAGCCATTGGTGGAAAAATTATTGCAGGCGAACGACTCTCAGCACTGAGAAAAGATGTTACTGCAAAACTCTATGGTGGAGATGTCACCCGTAAAAGAAAACTCCTCGAAAAACAAAAGAAAGGAAAGAAAAAAATGCTTGCCATGGGAAAAGGAAAAGTAGAAATTCCTCCAGAAGCATACTTGTCTGTCCTAAAGCGGTAAAATTACAGAAATACACAAAAAAGGCTCTTGACAAGAGTCTTTTTTTATGATATATTGTTTTGTTCTTTGAGGAAGAGTTTGCAGGCATTCTGCAGGCGACTCACTTGGGCAACAAAGAAGAGGACTGAACCATGTCTACCACTATCCTTTTTGAAATCGTTGATGGGCCCAGGAATAGTAGCGATTTCGAAATCCTCAACAATAGATGCAATGATCTGACCTTCAAAATCCGTGACGTTGACGGCACAATCAAGGAACAAGTCGTCCGACAAAACCTGCCCATCACCACTACTGACAAAGAAGGTCCCATCGAGTTCACAGGGGAAACGATGGCTGTGGCTGTGGCTGTGGCTGTGGTCAGATGGATCCCCATCCACGTCACTTACAACACTCAAACCAATACAGGCCATTTGGGCATCACCCTGAATGGCTAATAATCCCCCACCCCGGGGCCATGACACACGTCGTGGCCCACCCAGACTCTTGACAAGAGTCTTTTTTTGTGATATAGTATTTCTATTCCTGACCGCAAGGTTGCAGGTGGTTCCGATGTATGTCGGAATAACGATGTTCGCAACTACACCAACTTAGTTGCAAGAATGTATGGAGGAAAAGCAGTGCTAAAAGACATCTATCATATCGTGACAGGACCGGACACTCAACAGATCACACGTGCCCGTCGCGTCAAGCGCATCCCCATCCAAGTCACCTTCACCGCGGAACACATCGACCACCGACAGTCCGTGACAGTCACAGGTACGGTCAAGGACTACAAGAAACTCGACCGCTTGGCCACCTGGGACCTGACCCTCCTGACCAGCAAAGGTGAGTCGGTCGAGATCCAGTACTACTGTACCAGGCCAGGCAAGAGCGGGTTCAACGGTCGGCTGATCATGTGACCAACACCAACATCATCTTCCTCCTCCCCACCCCAGGGCCATGACACACGTCGTGGCCCACCCAGACTCTTAAAAGGAGTCTTTTTTGTTTTCCTTGTCATCCCTCCCCTAAGATGATAAAATACCTTTGCTATATAAATAATATATCCTATGATGGGAAATAAAAAAATGAAGACTCTTTGGACTATCATCACGTTCATAGCGGTTCTTGCTATGCTTTTCTTTACCATGCTTCCAGCATTCTACTAATCTTCTATGCAAAAACGTTGGGAGATACTCCCAAAACCACCAAAAGAACTTTATGAAAAATTTCCAGAACTGCCAGAAGCAGTGGTAGATTTGTTATATCATAGAAATATTACAACTCAAGAAGCGATTGATGAATTCCTTCATCCAGAATACAGCAAGGATGTTCATGATCCTTTTTTATTTAAAGAAATGAAGCATGCGGTAAAACGTATTTTTAAGGCAATAGAAAAAGAAGAAAAAATAGTTGTGCATGGAGACTATGATGCAGATGGAGTATCTGGTGCAACCATACTCATTACCACACTTCGCGAACTTGGAGCAAAACATTTAGACGTCTTTCTCCCCCATCGTGAATTGGATGGTTATGGTCTCAATGCAAATACCGTAGAACTTCTTGCAACTTCCAATACAAAACTCATTATCACCTGTGATTGTGGAATTAGTAATACAGAAGAAGTGAATTTGGCAAATAAAAAAGGTATTGATGTCATTATTACAGATCACCACACTATCCCAGAAAAACTTCCAAAGGCAGAAGCTATTCTCCATCCAAAAGTACAAGGGGAAACCTATCCAGACAAAAATCTTGCTGGAGGGGCGGTTGCCTTCAAGCTCGCACAAGGACTCCTTCGCAAGCATAAAGAAGATGGAAAAGAACTGGAGAGTGGACTTTCTCATGAAGCCATAGAAAAATGGCTTTTAGACATGGTCGCTATTGCGAGTATTGCAGATATGGTTCCCCTTCTCGGAGAATCTCGTACCCTCACCAAATATGGTCTTATTGTCCTCAATAAAACAAAAAGAATTGGCCTCCAAAAGCTCCTTCTTGAGGCCCGACTGATGAATGATGATGGTTCTCTCAAGAACGTTATTGATGCAGATACCATAGGCTTTAAAATAGCTCCACGTATCAATGCTGCAGGACGTCTCCAACATGCAAATGTCGCGTATGGCCTTATGATGACCACGAATCCCATTGAGGCGGTAGATTTGGCTTTTACTCTGGATAAAAATAATACAGAAAGACAAAAGATTACAGAAAAATGTCTCAAGGAAGCAATTACACAGATAGAAAAAGACAAAACAGTACAACCAATACTCCTTGCCTTTGGCAAAGAATGGCCAAGTGGGATTGTTGGACTCATGGCAGGAAAACTCAAGGACAAGTATGGAAAACCAGCTCTTGTGATGACCAGTCGTGGAGATGAGATTGTTGGTTCAGGAAGAAGTATCTCTGGATTCAATGCCATAGAAAGTCTCCAAGAACTCTCTGATGTTTTTCTGAAGTTTGGTGGTCACCCCATGGCATTTGGATTTACTCTGGCTCCTGGAGAAACCGTACAAACCCTCCGAGAAAAACTTACAAAAAAATATTTAGAAAAAACTGTAGGAATGGATCTTACTCCAATCCTACAAATTGATGCAGAAATAGATTTAGAGAATGTAAACTGGGAGCTTTACGATATCCTAGAAAAATTTGCACCTTTTGGGAAAGATAATGAAAAACCAAAATATGCATCCATGAATGTTACTCTCCAGGATGTTGCTCCTCTTGGAAAAGATAAAAAGCATTTAAAAATAATGTTGCAAAGCAAGACAGGAAAAATTAAACAAGCGATTGGTTGGCATATGTGTAATGAGAATACTCCAGGAGAAAACTGGTGCAAGCTTCTCAAGAAAGGAAATATGGTTGATGTTGCTTTTGAGATTGATGTGAATGAATGGAATGGAAACCGTGAACTCAGACTCCAAATAATTGATATAAAAAAACATGAATAAATCACTATGAAACTCACACTTTACACTGATGGTGGATCACGGGGAAATCCAGGAGAAGCTGCTTCAGGAATTGTCATTAAGGATGAACAAGGAAAACTTGTTGTTGAATTTGGAGAATACCTTGGCAGACAAACTAATAACTATGCAGAATACATGGCAATCATATTTGGATTCCAAAAAGCAAAAGAACTCGGAGCGGATGAACTCCTCTGCTTTGTAGATAGTAAACTCGTTGCAGAACAATTAAATAGAAATTGGAAAGTAAAAGAACCAAGTATACAAAAACTCTTCCTCAAAGCCTGGAAAGAAATGCAAGGATTCAAAAAAGTAGAAATCCGCCACATTCTCCGCGGAGGGAATATTGAAGCCGACGCACAAGTAAATAAAATCCTTGATGAACACCAAAATGGGAATCCAGAGGATGATATGGTGGTGTAATGGAAATACAAGGAATTAAAAAGAAGCACAGAGTGCTTCTTTTATTAGGTGTTATATCCATATAAATTTTTATACCAAGCAAGCGATTTTCGGGCATTGTATAAATCTATTTGGGATTTCGACGATTGCGTCGAAATATAATTTGACGACGCCAGATATTTAAACGACCAATGAATTTTGAATAAACAGCATGCTTGACCATTTGGATTTTCTTATCAGTTGGTAATTCTGCTATACTCAAAATAATACTAAGAACAGTAACCAAAACAATAGATACCCAAAATCTTTCCTTATTTCTAGCATTGTCTATCCAAATATTTAAATCCGAAACTTGTCCAGCCCATGTTATTTTTTTTATTTCCCTTATTTTCTCTGGTTCCTGTGGATAACCAAGGAGTATTTGAGCTTCTGGAGCTGTCGAGGAAGAATCAGGCCAATCTTCAGGTACACTCCATTTTTTTATGCCTCCGCCATCGATGGTAATTAATGATGGCTTAATACCTAGATTTTCTAGTGCTAGAACTTCTTTATTTTCAGTATTGTGTATAATGAATTTATAGAGATGAAAAAAACATTTTTCATCTTTATAAATCCATCCACCTGGATATCCTTCTCCAGAAATAAGACGTGTATAACCATCAATAATATCTTGTCTTCCAGATATTCTATCCCACCAACCATAAAGGTCACCACATGCATATGTAATAGACATAAGTGGGATAAAAAATAGACTAATTATCTTTATCTTCCTAATCTTCATAATTTATACTGTTAGCAATAGCTGTGGTTCGCATGCAGTTTTGTGCTACAATTGTTATGAATATCAAATTATATATATAACCTTACCAACAAATACCAATGAAATCAAGTCCCTTTGTACACCTTACACTGTAAAGTAAAAGAATCCCTTTCGAGATTCTTTTTTGTCATTTGATATCAATTAGACATCTCGTTGTCCTGCCAGCCAATCATTGAATGCCTCATAGAATCTTCCATTTGTTTTAAGATCATATACTATCTCTTCATCATTTTCATTATTCATGATTTCTGCACTTTTTTCTGGAGTAAATATCTCAAGAGGTTTAACAGCTATTTCTGTATTTGATTTGCCGTTCCATTCATTCACGTGAAATATATTTTTAATGCCAGCGTCCCAAGTTGCATCGACAATTATCCACTTATCATCAATCATGACCTCAAGCCATACATGAGAACTTGAATCTTCGTGTGAAATACTTAAAACTTCCAGAGGCAAATTCATGGAACTCCACAAAAAAGAACAAACACGGTATCTAACAACAAACCCTTGTTCATTGAATAATTCTTTCAGTAGTTTATGTTTTCCACTACAAGAAACGTCCCTTTCACCAAACACTAATGGAATTCTGTATGGAATATCCCGAACCATGATAAATGCATCAATTAAATTCATAAAAACTGCTATTTTTTAATAAGTTCTTTCATAACTCTTCAATTCACTCTCTATTAAATTCCTTATACTTCTGATAAAGCATGAGTCCTTTATCTTCCTGTAGAGGTTCGTAATATTCAACAATATCCCCGTATGCAAGTGGCACATCAAATAAATCATGAATAAGAATTGGACCCCATGACCATTTTGAAATTACGGTACCATCTTCCCTCATAATTCCAGCATGGGTAAATTCATTCGGATTTGTTTTTTCATCTTTGTATAAAACAATCGTTCCTTCGCCTTTTTGATATGTTTTTTTCATCTCACCGATTGCAATCAAATGCTCAAAAAAGGCACTGAAGATAAAACCATGAGTTTCTTTTATTATTTCTTCATTTTCGTAAAGCTTGAGAACATACAAAAAACAATTGTAATTTTTACTTTCCTCTGGTGGTGACTGGACCAATATCACTTCTTTGGGTAATTGAGGCAAAGTATTTTTTTCAAATAACATTGGGACATACCAGTTCTTTTCATTCTCCGGGGATACTATTGTGCTTAGTTGTTGTCGTAATTTCTGATTCATATTCATTATTATAGGTAGTACAATTAATCTTTTTTTCCATATACTATGATACAATCATTATCCGTACCATTTGCATAAAATGCTTCTTTAAAAATCTCTTTTTTTACCTTTTTATTAGGTTCAGGATTCTCAGGGCCAGACTCATGAAAAAAGACATGTTCATCATCAAATCCCGTTACAACCACAAAATGTCCTTGGTAAAAATCAACTTCCTTAACAATTTTATTATAATCTATGAGAATCATAGGGACATGTCCCTTTTCTAAATGATCTTGAATATCTTCTAAGGACACTTCCCTTCTTTCAAATAAATCGTAATCAAGAGCTTTTTTGGTCGCCTGTACGATAATTGGAATATCGGTGAATTTTAAAATCTTTTCTGCATCTTTACCATAATTTTCCCGGATAAAAGATTCCCCTTCCAAAAAAGATTTTAAATCTTCTTTTGAATAAAATTTTAATTCTAATCCAAGATCATACAATACTGGAGCTATTTGTAAAGTATATGTCCAAAGATGTTCTTTTCTTCCTGTTAATTTATCCAATTCATTGAGAGAAAATCTTTTGTTAAGAAAGTATTCCAAAACGCATTTCATTGCTACTTGCATGCATTGATTGCCATCTCCTCTATTTTCATAGAAAGGAATATTTAATATCATATTATTTTACGAAATATACAGCGTTATTTAATGCACCATGTGATGAGTATAACCAAGTTCAACAAGCTGTTCAAATGCTTGCCATACATCATCAGGAATCTCTTGAAAAATCTGAAATCCTTTTTCTGGATAAATTTTAATTCTTTGCAAATCACCAACCATGATATGTATTACATTTTCAAGAGGAATTTCATCATTAGGATATTTTTCAAAAGAAATTATGGGTGAAGTAACCACAAGTTTTTTCTCAGGCCAATGTTTTTTAAATGTCGCATAACTTCTCCTTTCCATATATGGTTTTTGCACAACAATAAAACTCTGAGGATTGATACCTTTTTCTTTTAGCAATTGTTGCGTAAACAATATATTTTCTCCAGTGTTTGTCGATTTATTTTCTACTAATATCGCCTTGCTCGGAACGCCCATATTCATAGCAATAGATGCAAACTTGTCAGCTTCAGACTGATCCCAAATTCCTTTTGTAAAATTTCCAAGACCTCCAGAAAATATAATAATAGGTGCCAATCCTTGTAGATATAATTCTGCACCTCTTTCAGCGACCCTTAAATCATGACTCCCTAAAACTAAAATACAATCAGATTTTTCAAGAGATTGATTGACGTGGTGGTAATCCCACAATATTTTTGCTAATTCAAATGTTTTTTTGTCTACCATAGCCAGGGAGGTAAATTCCTTATGACATTGTAATTTAGAACAATTTTACCGTAAACAGGTTTTTTAGGAGATTATATGTAAATATAGCATAATTATTTGATATAATCAAACGAATATCTCCCTTGAAAAAATACAAAGTAAAAGAAGCACAGAGTGCTTCTTTTATTATTCAATATTAAATACTAATTTTTTCTATCAAAGATTTTTCTCTATTGTACTTACGAACGTCATTGCCGTTTTTGCTTTGTTTACCGTTATGGTAATATTTTCTTCATAATCACTGTCGACTCTGAACTTCTTAAGCTTAGACAAATAACTACTTGCAACAGATTTTCCAATTCCGTTTAAATAATCTATAATTTCCTGATGTGAACCTCTACCATATTTGGCATTATGTTCATATCCGTTATTCTTTGCCACATTTCTCGCATTATTATATACATAATAATATGCCCTACTAATGACACATCTATAACAAGCTTCTTCAATTTCTTGATCTCTTCTACTTTCGCCAACATTTAATAATAATTTGGATATCTGAAAATATCCATTCCAATCAAACATATTATTCGAAATCTACGGTAATATTAAAACGAGAATTCTTTTTATAAATACTCGGAATAAACCAATGATCAAGCTCCTGAAGATTTTCAACAGCTTCCTCAGATGACTTATGTGTAAATATAACTAAAAACAATTCCGGTTCTTCATTTTCAATAGAAGAAATATCTAAATATAGCTTATAATCATCTTTGAAAATCATAGAAACTCTGTCTAATATTTCCTGAAATTGGCTCATAATTTCCGGACTATTTTTAATAAACTCTGCAACCTTTTCCCTTTCAGACATGATAACACCCAGCTCATTTAAATTATCAATAAAACTAATACAAGGAATTTTATATTGTAATAACCATTTATCAAAAACAAGAACATCCTTATTAATAGTTTCTTCAATAGGAGCAGTATACGTATAAGTTGCAGTCGTAATATAAGGTAACATTTTATTTATCAAAAGTTTGCTTAAGTTCTTGTGTTATGGAGTTCTCAAAAATATATTCTATCCTTGAATGAGCTTGGTCCATCCAATTTACTATATTATCAAAATCAACAACTTTATTATTAAAATAATCCACATCAAAAACAAATACTGGCCCTTTATCTAACTTTTCTATGTTATTTAATTGAATTTTAACTAAATTGTCATCCTCCTTTGACATATAACCAACCTGTAAACCAAGAAAGTTATTTTCTTCAACTACACCTTGTACTAAATTAGGTCTAAACAAAAAATTTTTTTGCAATCCACTAGAATCAATCTTTTCAAAAGGAATCTCATTTATATATCTCAATCCAACCCGATTTAATCCAACCACCGGATTAGCTAATAATATATACTTACCAAAAATAAAAATTATGTGCTTCTTAAATTCATCCCAACCTGTATATGAGTTAACACAATGTACTGACAAAAGATTCTTTTTTAAAACAACAAATAAATTCTTTTTTTCGTTCCAAAAACGAGGGACTTCATTCTCTGTATGATCTATTCTAGGATTCAAATCTTTTTGTTTATTAAAAAAAAACTCAACTACACCCTCCGTTACATTTTCTCTTATAGGAAAATCACCTTTAATCTGTTCATATAATAAACCAGGAATAGTTGAATCCCATATTGATTTTGGATCAAATCTAAATTCACAGACAGCCTCAACCAAGGGTGGAGTTTTATATTGCTTACTAGTCATAATTTGATTAAATTATCTAGATATTTATACTATAATATTGCCAAATTTATGGGTATTTGTCAACTGTTCTTGTGTTATATTGACTAACCAACTCTGGCAGTCGAAATAACTAATATCTATAAGAAAAATAAAAAAAACTCAAAATTACTTATATCACAAAATAGCGATGCTATAATCTCAAACTGCACCTGGCCTTTCCACACCCAGGTTTTCTTTTCTGTTATTCTTTTGCTATGAATACAAAGTTATCTATGAGTTTGTTGCCGGTTTCACCTCTGGTTTCGATGATGAGGTTATAGGTGTTATCATATTCAATTTCTGTGAGGGTGATTGGATCGGACTGTTCGGATTTGAGGGTGTAATTCTCCACTTTCTTGGCATTCTTTCCAGAAACTTGAAATTCTATTTTTTGGTACTCTTTATCGTCAAGTTTAGAAATAATGGAGTTTCTCTTTGATATCTTATATACCTTCACATATTCTGTATTATTTCTCTTTGGAAGTTCACCCAGTATTTCTACTCCTTCTTCCAGATTCCGTACACTCCAGGTTGCTGGATATTTGAGAGAGAATCCTGCAAATCCTGTTTCATAGAAAGTAGACATCTGTAGCTTCATATCTTCTGCACTTTTTTCTCTTGCTTTTTCTTCTGCCAACTTCCTAAATTCTGCAGGACTAATTTCATCTACATAGGTAACATCTGGATTCTGTATGCCCATTTTCTCGCTTATTGGAGAACATCCTGCACCAAGTCCCATCATAAGGGCGGAACAGGTTGCAAAGAGGGTTACAATACCCAAATATTTTGGATTTGTTTTGTGTTTGTTATTTCTTCCATTTCTTTTTTCTGCCAGTGAAATTCTCTTTCTTGTGGACATAATAGTATCTGGATTGAGAGATATGCTATCTATACCATTTCTCACTAAAAATTCTGCAAACTCTGGATAATCACTTGGAGCTTGTCCACAAATACCAATTTTCTTTTTATATTTCTTTGCAGCTTTGATAACATCTTCAATAAGTTTTCTCACGGCTGTATTGTTTGCATCTGCAATATCGCTTATGGTACTGGTATCTCTATCCAACCCCATAACTAATTGAGTAAGGTCATTCGAACCAATACTGAAACCATCGAAAATCTTTGCAAATTCGTGAGCAAGAATAACATTACTTGGTATCTCACACATCACAAATACTTCAAGACCATTCTTTCCACGTTCCAATCCAAATTCTTTCATGGTAGCGAGTACTTTTTCTCCTTCTTCTGGTGTACGACAAAATGGTACCATTGCAATGACATTGGTCAATCCCCAATCATCTCGCACTTTGCGGAGTGCTTCACACTCAAGTCTGAATCCCTCTTTGTATTCTTTGGAATAATACCGACTTGCACCACGCCAACCAAGCATAGGATTTTCTTCCTTTGGTTCGAACTGTGCACCACCGATAAGCGTAGCGTATTCATTGGTTTTGAAATCACTCAGACGAACAACGACTGGCTTTGGATAGAAAGCTGTTGCAATACGAGCAACCCCTTCTGCAAGTTTATCCACACAGAAATCTGTTTTCTTTGCATAGCCACGAGTGAGTTCTTCTATTTGTTTCTTTGCTTTTTTATCTTTGAGTTTATCGTAATGCACGAGGGCAAGTGGATGGATACGGATGAAGTTGGAAAAAATAAATTCCAAGCGTGCAAGACCTACACCATCATTTGGTAAAAAGGAAAGAGAAAAAGCATTATCTGGATCCCCCACATTCATCATAATCTTTGTTTTGGTTTTTTCTACATTCTTTACTTCTGTCTTTTTTACTTCAAATGGAAGCAATCCTTCGTAGATATTTCCTTCATCCCCTTCTGCACAACAGACAGTAATCTTTTGTCCATTCTTTAATTCTTTTCTTGCGTTCTTTGCTCCAACAATACAAGGAACTCCGAGTTCACGACTCACAATAGCGGCATGACTGGTTTTTCCACCCTGTTCTGTGATAATTGCTGAAGCCTTTCTCATAATTGGTTCCCAATCTGGATCAGTCAATTTTGTAACCAAAATTTCTCCTTCTTCAAAGGTCTTCATTTCACTTGGATTTTCTATAATATGTACCTTTCCAGCACCAATTCTTTGCCCCACAGAAGTACCTGTAAGCAGTTTCTTTCCTTTTTTGAGAAGGATGTATGATTCAATAACAACCTTGTCCTCATGAGCTTTTACGGTCTCTGGACGAGCTTGTACAATAAATACCTCACCCGTATTTCCATCCTTCGCCCATTCAATATCTTGTGGACGTTTGTAATGGGTCTCTATTACATTCCCCCATTTTGCAAGTTGGATAATATCTTTATCTGTTATGGCAAAAGAATTTCTTTCTTGTTCACCGACACTTTCGTTCTTTGTTCCACCATCTTTTCCGTACACGAGTTTTTCTTCCTTTGTTCCAATGATTCTACTAATAATAGCATTCTTTCCTTGATTCACGCCTTCTTTGAATACATAAAATTGGTCAGGAGTGACCCTTCCCTTAACCACATATTCTCCAAGACCATAGGAGGCATTGATAAGCGTAACTCCCTCAAAACCAGATTCTGTATCAAGAGTAAACATGACTCCACTCGCACCAACATCTGAACGCACCATTTGCTGTACTGTAACGGAGAGTGCAACATCAAGATGATCAAAACCTTTTATTTCACGATATGAAATAGCTCTATCTGTAAAAAGAGATGCAAAACATTGTTTTACGGCAAGGAGTAATTGTTTTTCGTTGGTCACGTTCAAAAAGGTTTCTTGTTGACCAGCAAAACTCGCATCTGGCAAATCCTCTGCCGTAGCACTGGAACGAACTGCAACACTCAACTTCTTTTGTTTTGTAACTTTGCTCAGTTCGCGGTATGATTCTGTAATCTTTGCTTCTAATTCTTTTGGAAGCTTTGCTTTCATTATTTCTGCACGAATTTGTTTTCCTCGTGAAGACAATTCTTTTACATTTTGTATATCTAAATCCTTGAGAATTGTTTTTATTTTTTTGTTAATTCATTTTTTTCCAAAAAAAATCTATAGGCTGTTGCTGTAATTGCATAGCCATTTGGAATCTTTACACCTTCTTTTTTGAGAGCATTAAACATTTCTCCCAAAGAAGCATTTTTTCCTCCTACAAATGGTATATCTTTGATACCAATTTGTGAAAACCAAAGAATATGTTTTTTTGCTTTTTGTTCTAATGGTGTCATAGTAAATATAGTATACCATAAAGAAAAGAACTTTTCAAAAAAAAACTGTCCTTTTTACTGGACAGTTTTATAATTATTTATGAATATTGTGTTTTTCTCCATTTTCTTTATTTGGTTCATGGAATATATACTGATCAAATACAGTCCTTGTTGCAGGCCAAATATCCATTTCACGCATTTCCTCCTCAGTGAAAAATCCTGCATCATGCAATTCATCAAAATTAATGTCGAAATCATCTTTATCCACCCCGCATATATACCATGATGTAAGTTCTCCTTTGTCATTTGTTGTATCTGTGAGCTTTTCTGACTTTGTGACATGTACATTTAATTCTTCAACCATCTCTCTCTGGAGAGTATTAAGCTCATTTCCTTCATCTTCAGGCTCCATGTGACCTCCTGGTGGATAAAAGAAATGAGTAAATTCACCAAAATCCTTCTTTGAACTTACAAGGAAAAATGAAGGTACTTCAGTACTATTTTTCTTTATTATTGCTACCACAACATGTTTCATAAAATTGTTTTATGTTTCTTTTAATGTACCACAATTTCCTAACACAGGCAAATTATGCTATGATACTCTTACATTATTATGGAGGAAAACTAACTTGTATGATGGAAAAATCGACAACGAATAAAATACTATCCACGATTCTTTCAATTCCAGTTATTGCGACGGTGATCATGGTTATGTACATGCGCCCGAATCTTCGATTTCTTGGTTTTGATGTCATTCTTGTTACCGGCACCCTTCTTATTGTTCTTTTTTTTGCAAAACTCTGGAAGCACGAAATTGAACGACTTGAGACTATTTTCACAAAAATTCAATTTGACCTCAATTTAAGAAATACCTTGAGCCGACATGAACGAGAGATGTTGGAAAACTACCACATCCTTAAAAGTACACAAAACTCCCTCCAGGCTTTGAAGACATACCCAAATCTCTTAAATAATGACCTCCAAAGAAGAAAACGACATCTCCAGCTCCAGACAGTCTTGAACACGTTTAAACTCTTTGGAAAGGGCCTCCTCTGGTCTCTCCGCCTCATTATACCTGTTCCTTTTGATAACCGTCCTTCATTTTTAGAGAGCATACAGATTTGTATGGAAAAACCAAAATTCCATATCCTCCGATTTATCCTCTTCCTATGGATTCTTGCTCTCATTACGATTACTGTTACATTTTTCTCTTTGAACTCTTAAACAAAAAACCGCTATTAGGCGGTTTTTTGTTATTTCTTTTTTTATTTTATTTCTCTGACCTCAAGAAGATTTACATGACCAGTATGTCCAACTGGTTCACCAGCGACCACCACTATCTTATCCCCCTTTTGTGCAAATTTTTTCTTTTTAATATATGACATGGAACGATCCACTAGCTCTTCTATGGTTTTACATTCTGGAAGAATGAAAGAATGTACTCCCCATGATAAATTCAATTGATGTCGTACTCTTTCTGAATTCGTAGGAACCAAAATTGGGAACTCTGGACGATAACGACTAATAAGACGACCCGTATCTCCAGAAAGTGAAGCTGCAAGAATTACTTTTGCATCAATATATTCTGCAAGAACACGAGACATTCCACTTATGATATTGTCTACCTTCATGTCTTCTTTGTGGAAATCTCGAAGCATCAAATCGTCATAATGGGACTTCTCTGCTTCAACAATAATCTTTTTCATTATCTCTACTGATTCTAAAGGAAAATCCCCTGAAGCTGTTTCATTGGATAACATGACTGCATCAGTATGATCAATTACAGCATTTGCAACATCTGAGACTTCTGCACGTGTTGGACGAGGATTCGATTGCATTGAATCAAGCATTTGAGTTGCAACAATAACCGGTTTTGCGTACTCAAGACTTAAATCAATTAATTGTTTTTGTACAAATGGAACTTCCTCTGCAGGAATTTCTACTCCCAAATCTCCCCGGGCAACCATAACAGCATCCGTCGTCTCAAGAATCTCACGAATATTTTCTACAGCATCATTTCTTTCTATTTTTGCAACAATACGAATAGGATCATCACGTTTAATATGGAATTCCTTTTCGTATTTTTTAATGGCATAACGAAGATCATGGATATCATCAGCACACGTTACAAAAGACAATGCCATATAATCCACTCCCTGTTCTACTCCAAAACGAGCATCAGCCTTATCCTTTTCTGTTAATGCACGTATTCCTTCTAATGTTGAATCTGGAAGGTTTATTCCCTTATGAGAGGTAAGTGTTCCTCCAACAACGACTCGCGTATGGATTGCTGTTTTTTCTACCTTCTCCACAAGAACTTCAATTCTTCCATCATTCAAAAAAATTCTTTCTCCTTTTTTTATATACTTATGCAAGTCCTTGTAATCTACAGGAATAATTCCTTTCTCATAGGTATCAATGGAAGTATCAAAGACCCATTTTATTTTTTCCTTCAAACCAATCCCCTCTTTTGGAAGTATTCCAACACGAATTTTTGGTCCTTGAAGATCCTGCAAAATTGCAATTGGAATATCTAATTTTTTTGAAACTTTCCGAATATTCTCAATAAGCATCTTATGATTTTCATACGTGCCATGAGAAAAATTTAACCGCGCAACATTCATTCCAGCCTGTACCATTTTTTCTATCATAGACAAGGATTCTGAAGAAGGGCCAAGTGTGCAGACAATTTTAGTTCGTTTAATCATACTTATTGAGTTTTTATCAAATCTAATAAATTAATAACCCCATTTCCCGTTGCTCCTGCTTTGCTTCCCATTTCAAGGAGTGGTTTATATTGCTCCAGTAAACCTTGGATAATACCTGGTAAAAAAATGATACCAAGTATGATTGGAATAAGTATCAATAAAAGACGAATATACGAAGCAATGGTCATGAGAGTCATTCGATTCTGTATCTTTTTATTTTGTGCCATTACCTTTTCGGACAGAGCAATAGAATATTCTAAACGCTCAGCCAAAAGACGAGTTGATGAATTTTCATACATCTTTTCCACAGGCTCCACCTTCTTACCACCTGTTTGTAATGCACGTTCAAAGAGCTCACTCTCTATTGGAACATTTTTTTCTCCTGAGATTTTTGTCTTTCCTGGCATAAAAAAATATTTGTATATAATGCATACCTATTATACCAAAAAAATTCAATAAAAAAAAAGTCTCCTTTGAAGGAGACTTAATATGTTACTACATTCCCATTTTTCTTCGGATGAACGCTGGAATTTCTAAATCTTCTTGTGCATCATTGTTTACTACTGGTTTTGGATCCATCGTCTTTTTGGTAAACTCTGGTTTCTTTTCTTCCATAATATCTTCATCAAAATCTGGAATCTGAAATTTCTTTGTCCCAAACACAGGCATAATATCATCACGTTTTGGAAGTGGCTCTTTTTCTTCTTCATCTTGTGGAGTGGTGAATGATTTTTTCTTTCCAAAACTCATTGGTGAAGAATAAAAATGGTTTTTTGGTTGTACTGCTGAGGCAGATGCTGTTGGAGAAGAATATGTGGACTGGAATGGTTCTTCTCTTTTTCCAATAATAGGAGCCTGTGGACGTCTTTCATCAAAACCTGTTGCAATAACCGTAATACGGATACTATCTCCCATATTTTCATCAATAACCGCACCAAAAATAACACGAACATCAGGATCTGCTGAACCGGTGATTACTTTCGCTGCTTCAGAAACTTCTTGCATTCCTAAGTCTTCTCCTCCTGTAATGGTAAAGAGAATACCTCTTGCCCCTTCCATAGAAAGCTCTAGCAAAGGACTGGAGATAGCAGCTTTAGCTGCTTCAATAGCCCGATTTTCTCCAGAAGCAATACCAATACCCATAAGAGCAGAACCAGTATTACTCATAATCGTTTTTACATCCGCAAAATCCACATTAATAAGACCAGGAACCGTGATAAGTTCAGATATTCCTTGCACTCCTTGTCTTAATACATCATCAACAATACGAAAAGATTCTAAAAGGGATGTCTTTTTATCTATTATTTGTAAAACTCTATCATTTGGAATCGTGATAATCGTATCCACACTTCTCTCGAGTTCATCCAAAGCTGCTTTGGATATTGTAGAACGCTGTGGTCCTTCAAAAGAGAATGGGCGGGTAACTACACCAACTGTCAATGCACCGAGCTCACGTGCGATACTGGCGATCACAGGACTGGCTCCAGAACCCGTTCCCCCACCAAGCCCACAGGTGATGAACACCATATCTGTATCTTTCAAGGCATCACGGATTTCATTCTGTGATTCTTCTGCTGCATGACGTCCCATTTCTGGATTCATTCCTGCACCAAGACCTCTGGTGATTGTTTTTCCAATATGAATTTTTGTTTTTGCAGCACTCTGGTGAAGTGCTTGGACATCCGTATTCATGACAACAAAATCTACACCCCGTATTCCGGAATTTACCATTCTATTTATCGCTGAACCACCGCCTCCTCCAACTCCGACGACTTTAATCTTTGCAAATGTCTCAATATCTGGCTTTACTTCTGGCATAAGCTTTGAACACTAATATTACTCAATATTTACGAAACTTTATTATTCTATCCGTATTATACTAAAAGTGTATAATTTTTTCGCCCCCCTGTCAAGAAATTATGGCATGAGTGAATGAAAGAATTTTTTCATACCATCTGCCATTTTTCCAATTGGTATATTTTTGATTCCTGGACGGGGCTTTTTACCACCATGAAGCAAAGCTCCCCATTTCACAAGACCTACAGAAGTGGCGTATCCAAGATCATTAATATACTCTCCCATTCCTCCAACCCCGATTGGATACCCAAGAGTTACAGGAAGTTTGAGTTCATTTTTTGCTAGATCCACAATTCCAGGTACTTTTACACCACCACCCGTAAGC
>JAZDMW010000054.1:0-4834 GCA_043800545.1 Candidatus Magasanikiibacteriota bacterium
GATGACATAAAAAATGTTCCAGATACAGCGTATCTGTCGTGGTTATAGCCTCTGTTAGACCGCTCGGGTGACCGAGTATCCATTGCAGAGTCCCACATAAATGATGACCATATATTAGCAGAAGAGGGGAAATTTGTCAAGCCAACCTAGTGTACACTTGACAAATACCTGTTTTTATTATAAAGTATTCCATCAGTCTGTTCTTTTTACGTGCAGTGTCTGTCTGTTATTGGCAGTGATACGTTCGGCAATGGTGCCGGATGTAGAGCTGTTTGACAGCAGATGCAAGGGAGAGAGAAGATGAGTAATCGAATTACCACTGATCAGATCGCTTCCGTCTTTGGGGAGCCCGCGAACTACATCGTCAAGGTGGACTACGGGAAGACCCTGGCCCAGATGAAGTACGACGGCCACTACGACTGGTCGAACCCTGACATCACCCCTGAGAACTTCCCCATCAACGGCACGGGCGTGGTCGAGGTGCCGTTGGAGTTGGTGCACCTAAACAAGGTCGTCAGCTCCAATATGGTGCTCGTCCACCTCGATGCTAACGGGATGCGCGCAGCGACGGTCGAGGAACTCCTGGCGTTCGGGGCGACCTACCCCGAGATCCAGCGGAAGTTCCCCGTGGTCGCCCTCGGCTCCCCCAACCTCTGGCCGGGCTGCAGCTGTCCCTTGCCCTACCTCACCAGTGGCCGCTTCGAGCGTGAGCTCAAGCTCAACTGGCGCTGGTTCGGCATTCTCAGCTGGTACGAGGACTGCCGGTTCCTGGCCGTCCGCAAGTCGGCGTAACCCACCCACCACTGACCTGCCTCAACACACCTCCGTATTGTCATTGCTTCAGCAAAAGACGGTGCGGGGGTATTTTATTTTATGATATCAATACAACTATTTGAGAAATAAAAAAACCGCAATTACGCGGTTTTTTGTATTTTACTCTTTTTATGGCCAAACTTTGGTACATCCAACTCTGTTTGTTATGGTAAATCCTTTGGGACAGAACTCATTTATGTCATTATTTGGGAAGCAAACCACTTTTCCTTCGTTATCATAGAGAACACTAAAAGGTTGGGTATCTCCGGTTGTTTTGTAATAATAGAACAGGCCTCCAATTTTACATTCCTCTACAAATGTTTTTGGATATATTTCTTGTTCATTCTCTGCAATATCAAGAAGAACACTAAACCAATCTCGTTCTGTATCTGTTGGAATGGTATATTTTTTACTTGCAGTAGGGGAGGTACGCTTACTTGCACTTGCCTGTTTTTTTGCCATCTTTGCTTCATATGCAAGACGCTCTTCAGGAATCACTGTGGCTCCACTTTCATTAGAAAGACAAGGACCTTCATGGAGAATAGTGATATTTTGTACTTCTGCTATACAAGTATTGGCATAGGTAGCTCCATTTTTTCCACATACAGCAGCGCTCGTTGTATCGCAATAGCGGAAAATCTTATCTCCTTCTTCTGTTACTGCTACTGGGTTGAAAGGAAGGGCCCCATTATTTTTTGAACACGTATTTGCTTTAAAAGCAGTGACTTCACAGGCAGTACTATTCTCAAAAACACAGAATGCATCAGTTGCTTTTGTTTTTTCATTATACACAAGAGATATTCCGTATCCTGCTTCTTCACAGGCTTCTATTGCGATAGCATATGGATCTGGCTCTTTTGGTTGTTTATTTACTGGTTTTTCTTCTTCTACAGGTGCTACGACTTGTTTTTCTGTTTTATTACATCCTGCTCCCACAAAAAAAGTAAGGAGGGGGAGAAATACAAGAAGAAAAATAATGTGTTTTTTTGTGAACATATTATTTAATAACATTATTTACAACTTCGCCATTTGTATATGAACGAAAATTTTCTACACTGGTATCTATAATTCTCATAACCGCCTCTGTACTGTTGAATGCATTGTGTGGAGTGACAATCGTATTGGGGTGATCAATAATAATATTATTCATGAGAGAAAGGCGAGTGTCTGCTTGTGTACAATCAGGACAAAAGAGTTTGAGAGTATCTTCAAGCATATCTTCACCTTCAAGAACATCAAGCCCAGCTCCAGCAATTTGGTTGTTCTCAAGTGCCCACACAAGAGCTTCTGAATCTATAATTCCACCACGTGCAGTATTGACTATATATGCTGTGTTTTTCATTTTCTTCAAAGCAGATTTATTTATCATGTGGTGAGTGGAATCTATCAAAGGAACATGAAGAGTAATAATATCTGATTCTTTTAACAATTTAGAAAGAGAAACATATTGGAAACCATATTCTTTTTGAAGTTCTTTTTTTGGAAAGGCATCAAAAGCAAGTAGGGTAACATCAAAACCTTTGAGCATCTTAATTACATGAAGACCAATTTTTCCTGTTCCAACAACTCCTATGACTTTTCCTTTTATATCTATTCCACGAAGTCCGTGATAATCATAGTCTCCTTCTTTTACTCGTTTTACAGACGCAAAAAGTTTTCTTGTGAGTGCGAGAATATGCATCATTGCAAATTCTGCAACCGTATTTTCCCCATAGCTTGGAACATTACATACAATGACTTTTCTTTTTTTCGCTTCATTTATGTCTATATGATCAAATCCAGTAGAGAGACTTAATATCAGTTTTAGTTTTGGAAGTTTTTGGAATACTGCCTTGTCTACTTTTGAATCCACAAATACCCCGAGAACTTCAGTCTCAGGATTGAGTTTATCTAATGAAATTATTTGGTTATATGTTTGTACGGAGTGTCCACGAAATTTGGATCGGACATACTTGAGCATGTCAGGGTTCAGCGTAAGAAAAAATTGGCAGTGCATTTTTTTATTCATAGGCATATATTAGGAATTGCCTGTATTATATCACGGGGAAAAATAACAGTAAAATAAAAATCCGCTTTCGCGGATTTTTACATATTTGTTTTTTCTTAGTTTTCAATTTTTACTCCCATTTGACGAGCAGTTCCTGCAATTGTTTTCATAGCAGCTTCAATGTCATTTGCATTGAGGTCAACCATTTTCTTTTCTGCAATTTCACGGAGTTGTGCTTGTGTAATGGTTCCTACAGTATCTTTCAAAGGATTTGCTGCTCCTTTAGGGATTTTTGCAGCTTTTTTGATCAATTCACTTGATGGTGCAACTTTCATGACGAAGGTAAAAGTTCTATCTTCATACACATTAATGACGACTGGAACGACATCACCTTTTTTGTCTTGTGTTGCATTGTTGAATTGTGAACAAAAGTCTTGGATATTTAATCCATGTTGTCCAAGTGCTGGACCAATTGGAGGCGCTGGATTTGCAGCTCCACCAGTTACTTGAAGTTTCACTTGTGTGATTAATTTTTTTGCCATAATATTGTTGTATACATACATTTGTCTCAAGATGAGAAGCGTCATTATTTAGACCACCCTGAGAAGATGTATTTATATTACATCTTTTTTACTTGGAGAGCATCGAGTTCAACCGGAGTTTCGCGACCAAACATGCTGACAAGCACTTTGATTTTTCCACGAGATTCATCAACCTCAACCACTTTCCCTTCAAAGTTTTTAAATGGACCATCAGAGATTCTGATTGGATCATTTTCTCGAAGATCAATTTTGTGTGTTGCGTCGTCTGAACCCATGCGTTTTTGCAAATCAGTCATTTCTTTTGCATCAATTGGAGTAGGGGTTGTACCAGAACCAACAAATCCAGTTACGTTTGGTGTGTTACGAACAACATACCAAGAATCATCCGTTACAATCATTTCTACAAGTACATACCCTGGATAGATTTTTTCTTCAACAGTAGCGCGTTTTCCATTTTTAATTTTAATTTTCTTTTCTTTTGGAACAAGGACATTAAAAATTTTATCCTTCATGTCAAAGGTATCGAGACGTTGTTCCAAATTGCGTTTAACATTTTCCTCGTAACCACTGTATGTGTGGAGCACATACCAACGTCGTCCGAGGGCAAGGGTTTGTTTTGCCATAATAAAAATGGATAAGTGAACAGGCTTAGATTATCCAACCAAGGATAATATTGAAAAGGTAGTCGAAAACTCCAAAAAATACTGCAACTCCGATACTTAAACCAATAACGATAAGAGAGTAATTTTTGGTTACTTTTTTGGTTGGCCAGGTAACTTTTTTCATCTCTGCAATTGCTTCAATAAAGTAGTTTCCGATTTTCTTAATAAATGTCATATTTTTGTATTTAAAAATGGCCTTTGGCCAGTTCAATAGAACTATACCAGATCTCTCCTAAAAAGTCAAGGTAATGGTGGATAATTGGGGATAGAGAGAGAATACTTGAACAGTATATGCTTTTATGATATATTCTTCCCACACAAACAAGCCTGAAAAGGCAGAAGAGGGGAGTTATGGCCGATAAGAGCCCCATGGATGATTGGAAATTCGCTTTCAAATGTTTCACTGAATTGTCTCCAGACGAACAGAAGCTCTTTTTGGAGGCGTGTGCAGAATACCAAGAACGGGAGGGCCGTGCAGATGTGATCCTTGGATCGGCTCGACAGCGTGAGGATCGTGCGTGTCCTCCACATGCTGTTGTTGAGCGTCTGGATGAATCAGTGGCCTTGGTTCATCTCCAGGGTTCTCCTGGATACGATCAAGCTCTCGAACAGTTTCCGGGTTTGTCTGAACAGGCAGGGCAGCCTGAGCAACCTGGGGGCACAACGACTATCCCGGAACGGATTCGAGAAATGGATTATCTCTATAAGGAGTGGGACAATGCAAGTCCCAAGGAACGTGCTGATTTTGCTAACGCCTGTGCGAGGGCAAGTCGCCAAGGTATCACGATTGATACTCGGCCTGTTTGCCGTCCCGACGACGATCCAAACTA
>JAZDMW010000071.1:0-6186 GCA_043800545.1 Candidatus Magasanikiibacteriota bacterium
ACAGAAGTGGCGTATCCAAGATCATTAATATACTCTCCCATTCCTCCAACCCCGATTGGATACCCAAGAGTTACAGGAAGTTTGAGTTCATTTTTTGCTAGATCCACAATTCCAGGTACTTTTACACCACCACCCGTAAGCACAACCCCTGCAGGAAGCATACCACATCTGTCTACTTTGGAAAGTTCATCATTTATTTTATCAAAAATTTCCGCGAAACGTGCACTCATAATTTCTGAAATATATTGTTTGGATATGAGTTCACTTTCCTGTGCACCGAAATCAGAGAGATCAATCGTATCTGCCATATTTAGTTTCTTGGTAATATTTTCTGTAAAATGTTTCTTTACTTCTTCGGCAACATCCACTGAAGTACGAAGTCCAATTGCAAGATCATTCGTCACAAGATCGGATCCAATTGGCAACACGGCAGTATGTATAATATCTCCACCTTCATACACAATCATGTTCGTACTTGGTCCCCCGATATTTACAACAACAACACCAAGTTCCTTTTGTCTCATGGTAGTAACAGCATCACCAACAGCCAAGATAGAAAGAACTAAATCATCTATTTCTACACTTGTTCTATATATTGCTTTTGTAATATTTTTAAGGTGAGAACTCAGACCATGAACCATTTGTGTTTCTACTTCAAGGCGCATACCGGTCATACCAATAGGATCCTTGATTCCGGTCTGTCCATCTACACTAAAATTTCTTGGAACAACATGAAGAACTTCATAATTGAGTGGTGGATTAATAGTCCTTGCTGCCTCTACAGCTCTGTCTATATCGTCCTGTGTTATTTCTCCATCAGACTTTGCGACAGCAACGACTCCTTTACTTGTTTGTGAAATAATATCTGCTCCTGAAATTCCCACCCAAATATTTTCTACACGAAAACCAACTAATCGTTCAGCTTTTTCTAATGCCTCAGAAACAGAAGAAACCAAGTCTTCTATACTCGTTACATTTCCCTTTTGCATTCCTATTGAGGGGACTTCAATAGCCCCAATAATTTGTATATTGGTATGGTCATGTTCTCGGTCAAGCAAAATTTGCCCAATTGCTACGCGAATAGCAGTTGAGCCGATATCTAATGCTGTAATGTAGTTTGCTTGATTTTTTCCTCTTACCATAGATGAAAAATTGCACTCTCTTCAACTTGAGTACTTTTTTTATAATTGTACCACTATTTATGAAATAACTCAATAATATATGGATAAAAAATGTATACACCCATAATGAATGCACAAAATGAGACTAATAAAACCATCCCCGCACTGATATCTTTTACGAGTTCAACCTGATGATGGAGTCTTGGTTTTACTATATCTATTATTTTTTCAAAAGCACTGTTCAATAACTCGCAAGAAAGCACTGCAAAAATTAAAGTAACAATAAAAAGCCATTCAGTACGTGAAAGCTGAAAATAAGAACCCAATACAATTACCAATACTCCAACAATAGATTGAATACGAAAATTCATTTCATTCTTCCATACATATCTTATACCTTTCAAAGCATAAGACATACTTTTCAAAAAGTGTCTCATATATTTTCCTTAAGAATTTTTTCCTGCAATAAAAACATTTTCTTTGCTGCTTTTGGTTTTGCATGATCATAACCCAACAAATGAAGCATACCATGAATAAGCATTCTCATAAATTCTTCTTGGAACGAAATTTTATTTTGTTTTGCTTGTTTTTTTATCCGCGGAATAGAAATAAATATTTCACCAAGCTCATCTGAATCAAAAAAATGTTCACCCTCTTGTATTGCAAAAGACAATACATCAGTTGTGGAATTTTTTCTACGAAATTGAGAATTTAATTGCTTCATTTTCGTATCCCCTATCAAATGAATACTGACACTCTTTGGCTTTTCTCTTGTCATACGCAAAACAGAAGATACAATTGCTTGTATCTTCTTTTCAGATATGGAAATAGTACATCGAACGGTTTTGTAGATAAGGCATTCCATACAATTCATTACTCAATAATGAGCGCCTCCTCAACTGGTATTTCTTCTTCGACTCCAACTTCAACTACTGTTTCTTCTGTAGGTACCTCTGGTACTTCTGGTACTTGTGGTATTGCTGTTTGTTCAGCAATTTCACTCATAGTACCTCTTGGTCTAAAACTTTGTATCATCATTTCAAAAATATGTCTATATCCGATTTCAGTCACTATCCCCGGCTGATACACCAATACAAATACATTTGTTGGGGTCACATAATATGCTACCAAATCATCCGTACGTTTCATACCATTTACACCAAAACGATTAACAATTTCGCGAAGTTCAGAAAATTTTTCACCTTCAATATTTTCTGCAAACCAATCTTCAAATGACTGCGTAGCGAGTTTTGTAAAACTTTGTATTTCAATATATTCACCAGTACTTGCACTAAACAATACCTGCTGTCCTGAGATATCCACTTCTCCAAAATTCCACACGGTTGGATAATATGTTTTATATCCATACACTGTACTGGTATATTCTTTTACCAAACCAGAATCAATAATCTTTACTGGTGCAAATCCAGCTGGATTATACAAATTTCTCATCTCTTGCCCATCAAAATAGTCATCTCCATCAGTATCATAAACACCAGTATCTGTTTGGAACAAAGCTTCTTCCAAATCTGTCATTGCATCTTGATCCGTATCTACGGTATTTACATAAAATATGGTTGGAAATGCTAATTTCTTTCCAGGAAGTGCTACTTCTTCTGTTTCCTCTACAATCTCTTCAGTAGTGGTTGGTGTTTCTGGAATGACTACCTCAGGTATATTTACTTCTTCTGAAACAGGAGGTTCTTGTATTACTTGAGCTGGTGCTTTTCCTCGATAATCTGTCCAATAATAATAAAATGAAATAAGAGCTACCACCAATACAAAACCAACAATAGTAAATACCCAAGGAAATCCACCTTTCTTTTGAGGAACAGGAGCTCCTTGTTTTTGTATTTTATTTCCTTCCTCCATTGAAATCCCTGAAATTTGTTTTTTTTCTTCTAATCCTTGTTTTGGAATTTCATTTTTCTTTTCTTCCTTAAAAGAAACAACACTTGTAACACTCGGTTTGCCATTTTCTGCCTGAACATTATATATTACAGGATCCTGTCCACCATAAAAATCGCCTGGAATAACAGAAATATCCGCATTTATTTTTTTCGGAGTATTTTCTTCAAGAGGAGATTGTTTTTTTGATCCAAACATAATGAAACTAAATTGAAGACGTTACGTTTGTTTTTTCTGTAGTTGCTTTTTCATTATTTAAAAAATCTGTGAGTCTCCCAGGACCCATAGGATTAAATCCTGCACGAACTTCTTGTCCATCCATATAATTATCTTTATCACTATCTGGATTGAGTGGATCAGTACCCCAAATAGTATGTTCCTCACTATCACTTAACATATCTGCATCAGTATCCCAATTCCTTGGATCAGTTCCAATATCGTTTTCAGTAAAATCATCCAAACCATCTTCATCAGTATCCACAACATCTCCGAACAAAAGGGTAGAATCTTTATCACCAACAGGAGTACCCTCAGCAGACTCTTCTTCTTTCGTTGCTTGTGTTACTGGAGGGGTTGTTTCTTCAGTGATAATTTCTTCTTCAACGACTGGTGGAATGGTAGTTGTTTCTTCAACTACTTCTTTTTCTACACCAGTTGTAGCATAGTAATTTGTATAATAATACCAGGCTCCATAGGCACCACCACCAACGACCAAAAGGACAAAAAATATGATAAATATAACTTTTCCAAAATTTGGTTCTTTTGCCTCATAAGTCTGCATGGTTGGAACTTGAGAAGGTACCGGTGTTGGGAAAGAAGCTGGATATGATTCTTTTCCGACTAATCCTTCGCCAAACGGAGGGGTCGTCATAACTGGAGTTTGTGGAACACTTTCCTTTGGACGGAGAATGCCCGCTTCCATAGCAGAAGGAATTTCCTCACCTTGTGGAGAAACCTGTTCATTATTTACTGGCTCATTTCCAGAAAAAATATCTTCAGGTTCACCGACAGGAAGATTTCCAGGAATTTGTCCTGAACCGCTTGTATTTTGATCTTCAAACATAAGAATGGTTATTATGCAAAAAATTTTGTTTATTGTAGTTTTCCAGGACCTGCAGGATTATATCCATTCAAGACCTCGTACCCATCTGGGAAATTATCTCCATCTGAATCCACATTTTTTGGATCAGTTTTCCATTGATCAATCTCACTCACATCACTCAAACCATCACCATCGGTATCATAATCAAAATCACTCGTTCCTAATTCTTTTTCTTTTTCATCAAGAATAGTATCTCCATCTTTATCATTATCAAATGGAGTTGTTGTCGCTGTTTCCTGAATTATTTCTTCGGTTTTCTTTTCTTCTACTGGAACATTTACTTCTGATGAAGTATTTTTCTTCATTTCAATTACATAAAATCCCACTCCTAATATAATGAGTAACACAAGAATAATTGCAATTTTCTTTCCCATATATATTATTATATCATTTTTCTCAAATTACCGACAATTTTCTGGTAACTGTCCAGCATTACAATGTTGATCAAGCTTTGTAATATTACACAAAACATTTGACCAACATGATTCAATAATACCATTTTGGTGTACAACATCATTTTCATCTTTTACTGGTTCAACAGTAGTACTGATAATATTTCCGTTAGCATCACTCAAAACACGAAGATTAAATACATACCAATATTTTGCAAGTGCATTTACTGATCTATCAGCTCGGACAATTTCAAAAGTATGTTCAGGTAAATATATTGAATACTGATTATCTTGTTCTGGATGATATGTATATACATCCACTTTAACACCACTACCTGCAAAACTTTGTATTGGTTGATCCGCATTTCGTGTAATAGCTTGAACATAAAATGCATACAATACTTCACGGCTGTTCTGAAAACCTAATACTTTATTATTTGCATATATTGATGTGGCTTGTGCATAATTATTTCGTAAATTACCCACTTTGCTAAAACCATATGGATGAAGATTTGATAATGTTTTTTCAAACCAAGTAGTACCACGCAATTCCATTCCTTCTGATTTTACTCTTCCTAAGTACTCTCTGTTATCACCGAGACTTCTACCCACAGGTATTAAATAAACATTCCCAACAAAATTATTTGCTCCATTCTGACTTTCTTGATCAGTCCAGCGAACAACAGCACGGATTGAATGTTCTGGAACCGCCGGAGACACAACCAATTCATTTTCTATTGTTCTATTCTGACCAGCAACTGGATATGGGAATTCTGAACCTTCTATAGTATCACCACCGTCTGTCTTAAACTTCAAGTAATATTCATCTTTACAAAGGATATTTGCTTCAATACCACGAGTAGTTCTTGTTCTATATGATATATAAGGCCTACCTGGTGCGAGTAAATCATAATATCCAACTTCAGGAATTAATGGATACCCGTTTGAATTAGTAAACACCCATTGTTGTTCTGTATAATCCGTATAATCATAAGCAATATTTACTCTGCTACCTACTACTCTATTTTCTGTTACATAATTTCTATATGGGATACCATCCGAATTATTTACAATTCCACCAGTAACACTTATCCAAGTAGACTCACCGCTAAACGATGGGGATCCCCAAAGGACTTTAGTTGCATCATTTGCTGAACTCCTCGATAATCGACTTATTGATGCTGGTATATTTTTTCTAAATAGACTCTTCTGTGTCTGTGTACGCCATGTAGTATTTATCTCTGTTGGGGTTAAAACATTCAATACTGCAATTTTTGGAATTGGAAGAGTACCATCATCTGCGGATTTACAGTTCACACAACCATCTACAAGCACTCTACAATTATTAGTGCAAGAATAAACGCCTTTATCCTGACAAACAGCTGATTTTCCTCTATAAGAAGGAACAGCGTTCTGTCTCGCACTTCTTTTTAATACTGCATTATTATTTGTGAACTCACAAGCTTCCCAATTATTTGCATCACGAACATCTCCACCAGGGACACCAATATAATCAATAATACCGTTTCCGCAATACGTATTTGGATCCACAGTCAAAATTTGGTCACAAGTAGCTGAACAATAGTAACAAGGCTGACCATATTCTGGTGAACATGAAATACCATTATTGAGTCCTAAATCACAAACCTCTCCAGCATCCCCC
>JAZDMW010000077.1:0-14400 GCA_043800545.1 Candidatus Magasanikiibacteriota bacterium
TTCCCACTTTCCATGAAATTCCGAATTATGTGGATCATTTCGTCTTGCAAGAAGTACTTTTCCATCTTTTACTGTAATGGCACAAGGAACAATGATGTGTTTTCCGCCATATTGATTTGCCAGATAGTATTTTATTTGTGAAATAGCTTTTCCTCTGTGGCTCATCGCATTTTTTTCTTCATTCGTCATCTGGTCAAAAGTTTTTTCAGCTTCTGTCACGAAAAAGATAGGATCATAACCAAAATTGTGATGAATTTCACTTGGTTCTTCTTCTAATATTCTTCCATTTGCTTCGCCACGAGCAAGAAACATGCTTTTTGTGTCAGGATCATAGAGAGCCAGTGTTGTGTGAAAGGTAGCATCTCTTTCTGCATCTTTTTTTCCTTGGAGCTTCTCCAAAACAGCTTCTCTTCTTTCCTTAGAATCATGTGCAATCCTTGCACTTTTTATTCCAGGCCATCCTGCGAGTGAATGGATGAATAATCCAGTATCATCTGCAAGTGTCATGTAGCCTGTCTTCTCACCGTAATACGTGGCCTTGAGCATGGCATTTCCATCAAGTGTTGGCTCTGTTTCTTCCGGATCGACGAGTGGTGTTTCGAGATCCTTTAATGAAAGTATATGAAAAGGTTGTGTATCAAGGACATGAAGCAATTCTTTATATTTTCCTTCATTCGTTGTTGCAATAAGCAATGTTTTCATATTATATCTCTTGTTCAAGTCGTTTTCTAACAATACTACTTTTACATTTGTTTGATCTATATGCCGGAAAGCGGATTATTTGAGTCTTTTCGAGTCCAAGTTCTTTTAATTTTATTTTTAAATCATCAGTAAAAAATTTTTGATCATATCCAAGACCAATATAATCTGGCTGATATTTTTTCACTGCAGAGTAAATATCTGTTTTATGACCTATGACTCCCCTCTCTACATATTGTATACTCTCAATTATTTTTTTTCTTTCAGTTTGTGTATGAAGAGGAAAATGTCCTTTCAATTCCTTCACTCTCTCGTCTCGTGCAATCACAACAATAATTCTCTCTGCTTTTTTCTTCGCAGATTGAAGAAGATGTATATGCCCCATATGGAGACCGTCAAAGGTCCCAAAGAGCATGAGTGTTTTCATATTATTCCTCAGTTTCAAGTTCTGGTTTCATGGTTGGAAAGAAAAGAATGTCTCGTATTGACCAGTGATTCGTAAAGAGCATTACGAGTCTATCTATTCCAATTCCAATTCCTCCGAGTGGTGGCATACCATATTCAAGGGCTTCAAGAAAGTCTTCGTCCATAGGATGAGTTTCTTCTTTTCCAGCACGCATAGCAGATTGCTCATTATCAAATCTTGCTCTTTGTACACGAGAATCAATAATCTCAGACCAACCATCACCAATTTCTTTTCCCATGATGTAACATTCAAATCTTTCTACAAAGTTTGGATCATTTCTGTGTTGTTTGGAAAGTGGAGATACTTCTTTTGGGTAATCAATAATCCAAATAGGATCAATAAGATTTTCTGTAACTTTCTTTTCAAAAATTTCCATAATCATTTGTCCTTTGGAAATATTTCCTCGAATATCAATTCCGTATTCATTACACTTTTCTTCCAGTTCTTTTTCTGACATGGAGAGAACATCATCCCCAGTATATTTTTTTATAGCATCCACCATGCGAACACGTGGCCATTCAAAATCAAGATTTATCATTTTATCTTGTACTGGAATTTCTGCTTTTCCATAAATATTTTGTGCAATGTATTTGTATAATTTTTCTGCTTTATCCATCATTCCATTGTAATCCGTGTATGCTTCATACCATTCAATCATAGTAAATTCTGGATTATGGGTTTGATCCACTCCTTCATTTCGAAAATTTCTTCCAAGTTCGTATATTTTTTCGTAACCACCAACAATCAGACGTTTCAAATACAACTCTGGTGCAACACGCATATACATTTTCATGTCATAGGCATTGATATGTGTTTCAAAAGGACGAGCATTGGTTCCGCCATACAATACTTGAAGTATCGGTGTTTCTACCTCGAGAAATCCATCTTTGTTTAAAAATTCTCTGACCAGAGTAATAATTTTTGAACGAACTTTAAATCGCTCGAAAACATCTCGGTCAGATATGAGATCCAAATATCGTTTTCTATAACGTGTTTCTTTATCTTTTAATCCATGAAATTTATCTGGGAGTGGAAGAAGAGTTTTGTTCATGATGAGCCATTCTTTCACGAGTATAGAAGGTTCACCTTTATGGGTAACAAAACGTTCTCCAGAAAATTCCGCAATATCCCCAATATCTATTTTTTTAACAAATGTTTTATACATTTCATCACCAAGATCATCTTTTTTTAACGCAACTTGCATTTTTCCTGTTTGATCTTGGATATGACAAAAAGTAAGATTCCCCATCTCACGTTTGGTCATGATTCTTCCTGTGATTATTACTTTTTCTCCTTCACCTGCTTCAAGTGCCTCTTCAACTGAATGCGTTCTTTTTGATGTATAAGGATATGGTTTCATTCCCATTTCTTCGAGATCATGAAGTTTTTTCAAACGCACCTCACGCTCATCATTAATGTTTACATCCATATATGATAAATTAAATTAATTTTCAATAATTCTCCTTTTATTCTACCAGATTTGCTCTATTAAATCAAATACCCCTGTGTTTCAGGGGTATTGCTATTTTTGTCTTATTTTAGCGAATTTCTTTTATCTTGTATTCCAAAACCCCAGCTGGAACCTTGACGGACACCTTATCACCCTTCTTTTTCCCCAAAAAAGCATTCCCAAGAGGAGACTCATTTGAGATTTTTCCTTTTAATGGTTCAGCTTCTTGACCACCAACAATAGTGTACTCAAATTCTTTGTCATTCACTTTAACAACAAGAGTGGAACCAAGCTGTACGGTCTTTGAGTCATTGTCTTTTTGTATCACCTCAACATTCTCAAGTATTTGATTGAGCTCTTCTACTCTGCCTTGTGCCCATGACATTTCTTCCCTTGCAGCATGGTATTCTGCATTTTCAGAGAGGTCCCCCATTTGTCGTGCTTCATCAATACGTCTTGCAAGATAAGGGATTTTTTTATCATTGAGTTCTTTAAGTTCATTTTTAAGCTCCTCGAGCTTATCTTGAGTCATGAATTGTACTTTATCATCCATAGGAAGTATAAAAATAAATAGAACCGTCATCTGGTCTAGATTTAGTATAACAGAGTTACAGAAGAGGTCAAATGATTTTATAAAAAATGTGGATAAAACTACTGTTTTTTGTATCCCCACCACCAACGATAGAAGTCATAGGCAATTGGAGCTGCAATGGTGGACCCACCTTCTCCCTCTTCAACAAGGATAGTAACTACTATTTCTGGATTATCAAAAGGGGCGAAAGAGGTAAACCAAGCATGGTTTGCCTTGACCGAGCTCCATTGTGCAGTACCTGTTTTTCCTGCAGAAGAAAATGGTAAAAGAGAGAGACGAGAACACGCTCCATAGGTCACACAGTCTCTCATGCCGAGTCGAGATTCCCTTAAACTCTCCTTATTTAAGATGTTCTCTCGGATAATTGGGGTTTGTATTGATTCAAGCTTGTTTCCATCACCTGCAAAAAAAGCTAGGCCTACATGTGGAGTGTAGAGTGTTCCTCCATTCGCAATGACAGAGGTAAGAGATGCTATTTGGAGAGGAGTGACAAGTAAATCTCCTTGTCCAATGGATAAATTATAGGTGTCACCGACATACCACTGTTCCCCTTTTACTCTTTCTTTCCATTCTTTTGATGGAAGAAATCCAGATGCTTCACCAGGGATATCTACTCCTAATTTTTCATTCAGACCAAAAAGCTTTAAATAATTTACAATTTTTTCTACTCCTAATCCTTCAAAATCTTGATATCCTCCTCCTATATAATAGAAAAAGGTATTGACTGACCATGCAATCGCCTTTCGTAAATTCGTAATTCCATGTCCTCCGGATTGCCAATCTGGAAAAAACCATTGTCCAATTCTCAGGCCTCCATTACTCAAAAACGATGTGTTTGGAGATATTATACCTTCATAGAGAGCAGAAGCTCCGAGAGCTGGCTTTACGACCGAACCAGAAGGGTATGTACCGGCTATTGATCGGTTAAAAAGTGGGTTGTTTTCATTTTCTACATATTCGGAATATTTTTCTTGTGAAATACCACCAGAAAAGTCATTATTATTAAATCCTGGTATACTCACAATTGCCAGTATTTCCCCGTTATTTGGATTCATTACAATTCCTGATGCTCTACTTTTTTTTGCTGTGTCCATATAATGCAACATAATACGCTCAAGATTTTCTTGTATTTTTGCATCAATAGTGAGTTTTAAATGTTTTCCTGCAACTGGAGCGACTTCTGCAATGGTATGTTGTTCTTTACCACGGGCATCTACCTCAATCTGACGTTTTCCATAGACTCCTCGAAGAACTGCTTCATATGTTTTTTCTACACCTGTTTTTCCTATGAGATCATTTGGAAGATATCCATTGGTATAAAGGCCAATAAAATCTTTCGTCTTTTCATCATATACTTTCCATTGATCAGGGCCAATTTTCCCTTGATACCCCAGGACATGCGAAAAAGAGTTGAATATACTTTCTGTATTCTCTTCACCATACGGTGTATACAGACGTCTACTCCCCGATTGAATATGGACCCCTGGAAAATCTGCTGAATGAATCTGTGCGAGTATCGCAGTATCGTAATCTAAATTATCTTGTATGACGACTGATTCATATGTATATTTTCTATATTCTTCGAGTAAATCATATATATCTTTATATTCTCTTCCCGTAAGTTCAGACAGTTTTTTAACAAGTTTTTCTCGTTCAGATTCTTCTTTTGGAATATCTTGTGGAAATACAGCAAGTGCAAAACCTGGGACGTTTTTTGTAAGTTGAATTCCATTTCTATCAAAAATTAAGCCTCGTTCAGACACTATTGGGAGGTTGCGTATGCGATTTCCCTCAGCTAATGCACGATAGTCATTTCCTTTAATAATTTGTAAATAAAAAATTTTACAAAAGAAAAATAAAAAAACACAGAGTGAGAAAATAAGGAAATACCTGCTTTGATAAAAAGAAAAACTAATACCAACATGATCCTCTCGTTCAAGAACATTTTGTTTTTTTAAAAAAGTATTTTCTTCTATCCAGTTATATTTATATTTTCCTTTGAGAGAAGAAAAACGATGACTTAAAAAATCATCAACAAAAAATATTTTTCCTTCTTTCTTTCCCATACTATTGAATGTACATTTTTTTCTTATGCGAAAAAGGAATAACAAATGGATACACAATACCAATAATTCCGGTTGTTAATACTAATTCCCAGAGTATATTCGTAAGTATGTTGCTCCACGAAGGATCGACCTGTCCAAAAAGCATTGCAAAGACAAGAAAACCCACATAGAGTGTTCGGAATAAAAAAATAGAGACAGCTCCAAGAATCATTGCTGCATACCAGGATTTATTCGTAAAAACATTTTGGTAAAGCCAAAATGTGAAGAGTACTGCAAAGGTAGAAGAAAAAAGAAGTATGCCAAAAGGTATGTCCACAAAAAGTTCTATGAGAAAATAGCTAAAAAAAGCAAACCACACCACAATGCCAGTTTCTCTCCACAGTATGATAAGGACAAATGAGACAAACGGAAAATTCATTGTTTGAAATGGAAAGGGTAAGATATATGAAAAAGAAATATTGGCTAAGGTCAATCCAATAATTCCAATAAGAAAAAATATTATGTTTCGGAGCAAGCGCATACTAAATTTCAGTAATAACAGAAATAAGATGTATATTATCCAATTTTACAGCAGAACGAAGAACTGCTTTTTGAAATGGCTTGTAAGGTTCCTTTTCTGTTGATTCAATCATCCCAATAATAAGTCCTCTTGGAATATTTTCTTCTAATCCCGATGTAATAATAACATCTCCAATAGCTATTTTTTCATTTTGTGGAATAAGATTCATATTAATACTAATTCCATAACCACCCTCAACGACTCCAATACTTCTCTCTCCGTTCTGTATAGTTGCTGCAACTTTACTCTGACTATCGTTTAGTAAACGAACAATAGAACGTTCATTTTCTACACGAGATATTTTTCCAATAAAAACACCTTCACCAACAAACACAGGATTCCCCTCTTTTACTCCATGTATTGCACCAATATCTATAATTACCGTATTTCCTACTGTTTCGGTAGTTTTTCCAATAATCGTTCCATTTACATATTTGTAAGCATTTTCATTTTGGAATTTTAATTGTTTTCTAAGTTCTTCATTTTGATCCTTCAATTCCTGCATCTTTGCATTGAGTACAGGAATTTGCTCTACCTCATAATAAAGTTCCACGTAACTGGTTTTGAGATCATCAAGATTACGAAAAGGTTTGGTAATTTTTTCTTCACCTTCGGTTAAACTAATGTCATAAATATATGACGACGCTGGAGCGAGAATTCTCCAAAAAAAATTTTCAATATCTTTTAAAAATCCAAGATAGTGAAAAATAATAGTAAATATTACGATTATGAAAATGGTCATCACTGATCTTCTTTTTGTTGTCTTCATAGAGAAAGAAACCCGCTTTGCGCGGGTAAAAGATTATGAATCTGTTGAAGGAAGTTCTACTTCGAGAAGAAGTTCTGGTTCCTCAAGCAATATTCCATTTCCTCGTACGATTGCTGTCAGTGGATCGTCGGCAATGCGTACCGGTATTTCCGCTGCCAAAGAAATCACCTGATCAAGTCCTCGGAGGAGTGATCCTCCCCCTGCAAGGAGAAGTCCACGTTCATGGATATCCGCTGTTAATTCTGGAGGGGTTACTTCAAGTGTCATTTTTACCAATTCTACAATAGCACGCACCGATCTTTCTAATGCATGATAAATATGATCACTACTCACCATAACTTCTTTCGGAAGTCCTGTGACCACATCTCGTCCACGCATTGGGAAGTCCAATTTTTCTTCATGTTTGATGGCTGAACCAATTTTCATCTTAATTTGTTCAGCGTAACTTTCTCCAATAAAAAGATTAAATACCTCACGTGCATATTGCATGATATTTCTATTCATTTCATCTCCTGCTACGGTTGACGACTTCCATGTGACTATACCGTTCAATGAAATAACTGCAACTTCGGTATTTCCTCCCCCAATGTCTACAATCATATTCCCAATTGGATCCTGAATAGGCATACGACAACCAATTGCTCCAGCCATTGCTTCTTGCACCAAATGAACTTCACTCGCACCTGCTTCAAGAGTAGCATCCTCAACTGCTTTTCTCTCTACTTCTGTGACTTCAAGAGGGACAGAAATAACTACCTTTGGCCTTCGAATAAAAGAAAAACCACCTTCTTGAAGCTTGTTCAGAAAGTATTTTAACATTTTTTCTGTTATTTCGTAATCTGAAATAATACCGTTCGAAAGTGGTCTTGTAACCTCAATATGAGGAGGAGTTTTTCCAAGCATTTGTTTTGCTTCATTGCCAACCGCAAGTATCTGTTCTGTTTTTGTGTTAATAGCAACGACTGTAGGCTCATTGATTACAATCCCTTTGTCTTTAACATAAATCAAAGTATTTGCTGTTCCAAGATCAATACCAATTTCATTTCCAAGGTTTTTAAATAGTCTACGAAAATTCATACAACCGTAAAAGAGTTATTCATTCTTATCGTGAAAGTGAGGCTATAATATCTTTTTCATTGATTTTTTTGAGGTCTTCTTCATTTCTGTTTTTGTACTCCACAGAATTTTCTTCAAAAAGTTTATCACTGACAATAATTCTTTTTGGAATTCCGAGCAAATCACTTTCTGCAAATTTTTCACCAGGTCTTTTATCTTCTCTCTCATCATACAGAACATCAATACCTGCATGAAGCATGGAAGTATAGAGTTCTTCTGCCTTTGCTTTGTTTGCTTCATCTTTACAAAGAGAAATAAGATGTACTTGGTAAGGGGCGATACTTTCTGGCCAAATGATTCCATTTTCGTCATGAGAAAGCTCAACTACTGTTCCCATTACCCGTCCAAGTCCAATTCCATAACTTCCCATAATGACTGGCTCATTTTTCCCTTCTTCATTCACAAAAGTCAGTCCAAGTGGAAGAGAAAATTTGGTACCAAGACTAAATATATTTCCAACTTCAATTGCTTTTTCTTCACGAAGTTCGTCTTTCGTGACTCCTAAATCTTTTAACACCTCATCAGTATACACTTCCTTGTTAATAGCAATCTTTTTTTCATCATGAACATAAACAATATCCTCTCCAGCTTCAGAAAGAGTCTGGAATTCATGAGAATACTTAGAAAATGTTCCACCAGACGCGAAAGTAATATATGTTTTTTCTCCAAGACCAACATGATTAAAAACATTCACATACGCTTGCTTTGCTTTTTCATAAAATAAGGTATGTTCTTCATCATTTTTAGAAAAAGAATACAAATCTTTCATGAGAAATTCTCGTCCACGCATGATTCCACTTTTTGCTCGAAGTTCATTTCTAAATTTTGTTTGTATTTGGTAAGCATATTTTGGAAGATCCTTGTATGACTTTATGTGGTTTTTCATAAGAGCAGTCAAAGGCTCTTCATGAGTGAAACCAAGACCAAGCTTTGTTCCATTTTTGAGTTCTGTTTTAAACCAATTATCTACGACTTCATCTGACCAACGATTTGTTTTTTCCCAGAGTGTACTTTCTTGAAGTGCTGTCAAAAAAAGCTCCTGACCACCAATAGCATTCATTTCTTCACGAATAATTTGTTTAATTTTTTCAATGACACGAAGACCGAGTGGTAAAAAAGTATATACCCCAGCCATTTCTTTATGAATATATCCAGCACGAATTAAGAGTTCGGCATTTTTTGCTTTTTCATCAGATGGTGCTTCTTTTCTTGTCTTCGAGAGAAGGAGTGATTGTCTCATACAAATAAATATCAATTTTGGTAATAATCCTTTTTAAGTGAATACATAAATGCAAATACAGAGATACTTGCAAGAACGAGTATAGAAAAATTCCATACTGTAAATACATGCAATCCTTGCAAAAGAAGGAGAATCGTTACAACACAGGAAAACAAAAGTGAATTCCTGAAGCTTTTTTGCACATAACGATAGAACGGAAGTTTTTCACGAGAGAAGTATAAATACAATGGAAAAAGAATCAATGATACAGTACCAAATACAGCGAGGAAAAAACTTCCATAAAAAAAGCTAAATCCAAAAGCATTTGCAGTATACGGATCAATGTTTAAGAGTATCGTTACAAGTGCAGTCCAGCACAAAACACTGGCAAGACCCATAATAACAAAATATTGCTTTAAATTCATAGGCAAAATTTATGGTATAAAAAAATACCTTACTCACAAGGTATTTTACCTGTATTTAAAGTATTTGGCAAGTTAGATAAGATAGCGAATTCTATCTACCACGACCTCCCCTATTTTTTTGTTTATGGCTTCAACAATATTCGCTTGGTTGAGCCGAATTTCTTGAGCAATAACGCTACTGGTGCAGGAAACTGTCAAAGTCTTGTTTTTCAGGAATAGGGGTCGTACATGTTCAGCATTTTCTTTACCAAAAAACTGGGCAAAAAGCTCATTCGCTAAGTCCACGACACGGCTTGCCTCTACTTGCATCCCTAAAACCGTATTTTGCTTTTTATTTTTAAATATTCCAGATATTGATTCCATACAAATGCCTTTCTCTTCTTAGGATACCTTTTTTATTGGAAAGAATCAAATCAGAGAATCTTAAATTCACAAATATCACGAAAATCACAATGCTGACAAGCAAACTGACTTGGGGTTGCTGTAAAATCTTTTTTCTGTATTCCAGAAATAATTTCTAACATTTTCTCTTGTAATTTTTCTAATTCTTTATTCGTACCAAAAAAGGATGTTTCCACATTATCATTCAAATAATGAAATGTAAGTTTAGAAACTTCTCCAATATTTCTATACTCTTTCAGTGTACTTGCTGCTATTTGGTAAATGAGCAATTGATCCTTTTCTTCTCCAACGAGTTTTTCTTTGGTTGTCCCGGTTTTGTAATCAATAATTTGGAGTGTACCATCCTCCAATTTATCTATTCTGTCTATTCTTCCATGCACTAGATATTCCCCTACTTTAATTTTGAACCATCCTTCAAGAGTCACTGGTATTGTCCAATGACCATCCTCTGATGCATAAAATATCTTCAAAATATCTTTTCCCTTTTTATAGTAATCTTCCCTTTCCCGCTTATCTCTATACCAATCTTCTATCCAATTTCTATCATACATATCATACAATTCCCCAAGGGAAGGAACTTTTACATTGGATTGTACACCCGTGTTCTCTACAAGACCACCAAAAAGAGTTGCCTGTTTTACATTATTCAATTCCTGCACTTTTTTATAAAATTCATGAAGTGTATTATGCATGGTTGAACCAAAACTAAAACTCCCATTGCCTCGTGTTGGAATTTTGAGCAAATGAGATAATTTGTATTGATATGGACATGTTTCATACGCCTTAATCTGAGAAAAAGAATATGCTTTTGGGAGTTCATAGATGAATTCACCTTTTTCTTCCTCATCAGATTCTCTTCTTGCAGATTTTGCAACTCGTTTTCCTATGCTTTCATCAAGTACCAGTTCTGTAGTCTCATTTAATTTTGTATTTGTAGTAAATGATTCTAATTGAAGTTCCCCTATAAAACGAGAAGTCTTTTTCTTTCGTATTCCACCATAATAGTGGGCACTGGTTAAAAATAATTTTTCCTTTGCACGAGTCATGGCAACATAAAACAATCGTCGTTCTTCTTGATAATGAATATCTCCTTCTGGAAGGTGTTCTTTAATAAGTGCAATAGGTATCTCAATACCTGGACCACGTCGTCTGGTTGGCATTCTTTCTTCCACCATATTTACCACAAACACATATTTATATTCCAAACCTTTTGCACCGTGAATCGTCATAACATTGAGCGATTCTGGAGTATCCTTCGGTTGATACAATTCCCCTTGATCGCCAGCATCAATAATATTGTTATAATTCTCCAAGAAATTCATGACATGAGAATCTGGAATGGTTTGTTCGTATTTTTCGAGCAATGTAAAAAATTGCTTCAATTGGTATATTTGACGAATAACATCAGCATTCCCATTATTTTCTTCTGTGGTAATATAATGAAAATATCCAGAATCTTCCATAAAACGGAGTAAAAGTGAAGATGGTTTTGATTTATTTTTATCTTTCATCCCCTGATGGATGAAATCTATAATTTTATTTGCAATTTTTACACCGGCATCTGACACGCCAAATTCTCTTGCTCTTTTAAGAGCTTCATAATACAAAAGACTTTTCTTTTTTGCACTGGTTAAAATTTTATGGAAATCACTTTGTGTCATGGAAGAAAAAACTGTTTTTCCATCCTCTTCTTTTTTTTCTAAAAATGGCAAACACATGAGACGAAAAATTGCTCGTGATTCATTCTTATTATCTACAGCAGTAAAAAAAGCCAGTGCATCCATAACGATAGGCTGTCGGTACAAACCAGACGATGCCAAAAATTCATACGGGATTCCTCCCATATCTAAAGCATGCAAAAAAGGAGTCGCATGATTATTCGCACGGACAAGAATTGCAAAATCATCCCAAGTAGCATCCTCGTCCTTTTCTTTTATGCTGAGAATTTGATCAACCACACCCTGGACTTCATCTTCAAGGCTCTCAAAATGCAGATGTTCTACTTGAGATTCATTTGAAGAAACACTTTTTTTCTTTTTAGAAATAAGTTTTTTGTCTATATGCAATTTTGTTTCTAATCTATCTGGATTATTATTCTGTATCACAGTATATGAAGCATCGAGAATTCCTTGTTCTGAACGATAATTTTCTTTCAACACAATTTCTTTTGCATTTGGATAATCTTCTTTAAATTGTAATATATTTGACACACTTGCCCCACGAAAACTATATATTGCTTGATCATCATCCCCTACTGTGGTTAACTGTGAATTTTCTGCAAGAAGTTGTATGAGCTTATATTGTGACCAGTTCACATCCTGGAATTCATCTACCAATATATATTTAAATCTTTTTTGAAGTGTTTGTTTAATGGTTGGTTTTTCTTGAAGCAATTTTACAGCATAATAAATAAGGTCTGCAAAATCCATGACTGCATTATCCAATAATAGTTGATTATATGTATGATACGCATCAGCAAGCTCACTTAAACGATTCTTTTCTTCTCGCTCAGCATCGTCCTTATCCAGTTGTAACCCTTCTACATATTCCAAATATTCTCTTGGACTTACGAGTTCATCCTTACACTTTTCAAAATGGGATATGAGTTCATGAATATGCCTTGTAGGGCTCCCCAGTGGCCTATAATAATCCAAATTAAAGGTATCCAGGTTCTCACGTACCAAAAGCCAGGCTTCTGTCTGTGTCAAAAGACGAAATTGTCTGGAAAGGCCAATATCCATTCCAAAATCTTCAAGTAATCTCTGGCAAAAAGAATGAAAGGTGGATATTTGTATATCCACATATCCAATAGAAAGAAGCTGATCAACTCTCTCCTCCATCTCCCCTGCAGCCTTGTCTGTAAAAGTAATTGCCAAAATCTCCTCAGGCTTTGCCAAGCCAGAGTTAATAAGATGAGCTATTTTCTCTGTAACCACAGTAGTTTTCCCTGTTCCTGCCCCTGCAACTATAAGGAGTGGTCCATCTACATATTCTATAGCCTCTTTTTGCGCTTTGTTAAGCTGTTTTGTATCCATATTTACATGTTATTGTTCCATTGTATCAGGAAACCATTGACAAAAGCAAGAAAAAAATGGTATAAATTTATTACCCCTCCCAGCAAGAACTTGCTCGGGATTTTCTATCACAGCTAGAGAGCTGTCACTCGGAGGTGAGTGGATGACCGTTCGTTCAGTTCTTAGTTCGGACAAAACGACAAAAGTTGTCGCCATCGTTGCTTCTCTCCTCATCGTCGTGGCAGGTACAGGAGTCACCGGCTTGGTGATGAATGAAGGCTGGTCAATTAATCGTATCGTGGTCTATGTTTTCATGTTTTTTCTCACCACGTACGCGATATTTAACATCGCCTTCTTCGTCGGCGGTATGCTGTACATGATTTATAAGGAACTCAAGCACCTCTAGTTTCACTCCTCACCTTGCCCACCCAAAAGCCATGAGATACGTCCTATGGCTCCACTCCCACTGACTCGCTCAGTGGTTTTTCTTTTTCCCTTGACAAAATATAAAAAATGTGATATATTAAATGAGTTTCTTAAACAAAGGAAAAAGCTAAAAATGCCTAGGGAAACTGCTCTTTTTACCGCCGTCGGTCTGCTGGCGCTTGTCGCCTGCACGCCGTTCATGCATCACATCCGGATTCTCCTCGAGAATCTTTTTTGAAAGGCAAACAGTGATGAAAGTCACTTTTTGGGAGTGCCTGCTAGGGACGATTCTAGCCAGCCTCATGATGGGGGGCTGTGGATACGTCAATTACCAAATTGTCGTTTTGTTCTGCACATGAAGCATAAAACGACTCAACTTCTCCTGATCACCGGCATCACGGGCTTGTTTCTGGGGAGCATCCCCGACACCATCTCCGTTGACAACACGGTTTGGGTACTCCTGGCCTTGTTGTCAGTGTCGATGATCCTATTCATCGGGATGCTCGCCCTGGTGGCCCTCTGCTGGCACCTCCAAAACAAAATTTGGAGGGTTCAATGAAGAAAGGCCTATTGGGCTACGTGACGCTCATGGCGTTCCTTTCTGGGCTTTTCTGTGGTGTCTCAGATAAGCCTATTGAGGAGGCTATGGCAGAATTGACTGTTGCCATTGTTGGTTTCCTGAGCTTTGTCTCACTACTCGTCCTTATCGGCTGGAGCACCTACGGTATCCAGTACGCCCGCCGGCAGATTCACACCCTCATCGCCCCACCTCCACGCCACTGATTCGTTCGGTGGTTTTTCTTTTTATATCTTGACAAAAGAGAAAAAATAGTGTAGGTTAAAATCACAGCTCAAATACCTGAAAGGGTACAAACATGAAGAGTGATAAGATTATTCCTGAAGAAAACATGGGAATCATTTCCTCCGACACCAGGGAAAGGAGGGCTGGCCCTGAGACCCTGAGGAGGGCAAAGTTCCTCTTCTGGTTCTTGTGGGGCATCTCCCCGATTCTCGGTTGGATCAGTTGGGACTACAGTTATAAAGGAATTTTTTTCGGAGCCCTTTTCGGACCGGTTCTTGCGACGATTTTGACGCTGGTCTACACCGTCGTCGCCACCTTCATCCCACGCCTCAAGTAAGTCTCTCCCCCGCCGTATAAGCCGCTGTCCCCACAGCGGTTTTACAATATTTGTATAA
>JAZDMW010000021.1:0-11377 GCA_043800545.1 Candidatus Magasanikiibacteriota bacterium
TCCCCCTTGACACAAAGAAAAGACAGTATTATTATATACTGTCTTTGTGTTTTTATTTCTTTATTTTTCTTAAACTCCGTTGATACTGTATGGCAAATCGATGTGCTTCATCTCGTGCACGAATAAGTATATCTTCATGTGTGCTCACCCATTGTATGATGTCTGATTCTGGATGTGCAAATACAAATTCATTTTTCTTTCTCTCGGGTCCTTTTGCAATTCCAATTACAGGAAGTTCAATACCATATTTCATGAGTATTTTTTTTGCTCTATTTACCTGTGGCTTCCCCCCATCGATAAGAAACAAATTCGGATACATCCATTCATCATGCTTAAGACGTCTTTCTAAAACTTCTTCAAGACAATCCACATCACTCTGTCCAATGACGGTCTTTATTTTAAATTTTCTATACTCTTTTTTCTTTGGATTTCCATCCTCAAAAACGACCATACTGCCTACTTTCCCCGTTTCTCCCAGGTTGGAAATATCATAGGCCTCTATACGTGAATAGGGGTCTTTGAAAGATTCTAATTCATAGGAAAAAAAATCTTTATTCAAAAGTGCAATATCTTGAATTCTCTCCAATCGAGCTATTTGATTTCGCAAAACCGTAGCATCTTCAAAACGTTCTTCTTTAGAAGCCTTTTTCATTTCCTTTTCAAAATCTGCAATTACTTTTTTCTTATTTCCTTTGAGAAAAGAAACCAAAGGACGTATGACTTTTTTGACATATTCACTTGAAGAAATTTCTCCTGTGCACACCCCACGACAAATTCCCATTTGTCTATACAAACACGGTTTTCCACTGTGTGGTTTACAATCAGAATAATGAAATAACTTTCGAAGAAGTTTCATAGTGGCCTCTGTGTTCAGACCAGGATACGGTCCAAAAACCAATTCATATTCTTTACTATACGGAATTGTCCAATTTTTTATCTGTTTATTCTTCTCATCCAAATACTGTTTCATTTCATGTTGACGGAGCGTCACAATACGAGGATATTCATCCTTTGTAATACAAATGTAATTCCAACTTTTATTATCCTTTCCAATAACATTATACTTTGGATTTTTTTGCTTAATCGTATTCGCTTCAAGAATCACAGCTTCCAAAACAGATTCTGTTTCTATCCACTGAATATCCTTCACCTCATGCATCATTTGTTCAATAGGCCGATTACTTCGTGCCCCACGAAAATAACTCTGCACCCGACTGCGAAGAGACGTTGCCTTTCCCACATAAATCAATTTTTTATGGGTATCAAAAAACAAATACACTCCAGGAGTATTCGGAAGTGAATAAAGTTGTTTGTGAAAAATACTTTCCTCCATATTATTCCAAAAATCGTTTTAAATATTGTCCTGTAAAACTCTTTGCATTTTGTACAATATCCTCAGGTGTCCCCATTCCAATGAGTTCTCCTCCTTTGTCTCCTCCTTCAGGACCTAAATCTATGAGCCAATCTGCACATTTAATAAGATCCAAATTATGCTCAATGATCATGACGGTATTTCCTTGAGATACTAATCTTTGAAGAACCTCAATCAATTTTTTTACATCATCATAATGAAGACCGGTTGTTGGTTCATCCAAAAGATACAATGTTTTTGTTGTATTTCTCTTTGCGAGTTCCTTAGACAATTTTACCCGTTGAGCCTCTCCACCAGAAAGGGTTGTTGCAGATTGACCGAGTGTCAGATAATCCAAACCAACTTGGTTTAATACCTTTAGTTTATCATTTATCTGTGGGATGTCCACAAAAAACTTTTCTGCTTCCTCAATAGTCATATTGAGAACTTCTGCAATATTTTTTCCTTTATAATGCACTTGCAGTGTTTCATTGTTGAATCTTTGTCCTTTACAGACTTCACATTCTACTTCAACACTTGGCAAAAAATGCATTTCAATATTCAACATTCCTTTTCCTTCACAATGTTCACAACGTCCACCAGGTCGATTAAAACTAAATCTCCCTTTTTTGTATCCACGGATACGTGATTCTGTTGTGGCAGTAAATAAATCTCGTATGGCATCATACGCCTTTGTATAGGTAGCAGGATTACTTCGTGGTGTCCTTCCAATAGGACTTTGATCAATGCGAATAATTTTGTCTATATATTCCATGCCTTTAATTCCCTCATGTTCACCCACTGTCTTCTTTACATGATTCAATTTATTTACTACTTCGCGATACAAAATATCGTTCATAAGCGTAGATTTTCCAGATCCAGAAACTCCTGTCAAACAGACAAAACGACGAAGAGGAATATTCACATCAATATTTTTCAAATTATGAGCTTTTGCTCCAGAAATCTTCAACATTGGAGTACTTCTATCTACTTTTCTTCTCTCTTCTGGTACCAAAACTTTTTCTTCACCACGGAGGTATTTACCAGTGAGAGATTTCTTTGCCCCATCATATACTTTACAACCAAAACACTCTGTCAAAGGTTTTTCTTTTTTCTCTGTATTTTTTACAGTATAAATACTCTTTTGCTTTTTCTCTTCCTGTTTTTCTTTATGTTTCTCACTGAGGAGATAATCCAAAGGTCCAGAATACACCACTTCTCCACCATTTTTTCCAGCACCCGGTCCAATATCCACGACCCAATCACTCGTAAGAATGGTATCTTCGTCATGCTCTACGACAATGATCGTATTTCCAATATCACAAAGATTTCTCAGTGTCTTTACCAATTGATCGTTATCCCTTTGGTGCAAACCAATGGTTGGTTCATCCAATACATACATGGCACCAACCAATTGTTGTCCTACCTGTGAAGCAAGTCGGATTCTTTGTGCCTCACCACCAGAAAGCGTTCCCGCTTTTCTATGAAGGGTTAAATAATGAAGACCCACATCATGCATAAAGCGAATACGATTCTGTATTTCTCTCATTGCAGCTCCAACAATCTCCTTTTCTTTATCGGTTAAATTCTTTTCTAACTCTCCAAAAAACTCTTTTGCATCACGAATAGTGAGAGAGGTAATATCGTAAATACTCTTTCCAAAAATCTTTACAGCCAAAGCATAATCATTAAGACGCTTTCCATGACACACAGGACAATCTTCTTCGCTAAAAAGTTCTTTTGTTCCAAGCCCTGTACAAAAAGAACAATACCCGTATGGACTGTTAAAACTAAATAACCGTGGTTCAATATCTGGAAATTTCGTACCATCTTCTGGAAGCACAAATTCTGTACTGTATTCTTGTTCATTTTTATCTCCAAAAATAACAATAGCAGAATCATTAGAAAGATCCACAGCTTGTTCTACTGCATAGGCAAGTCTTTCTTGTACATCTTTCTTTGTCCAATCTGATGATACTGGAATTTTGTCTATAACCACATCAATCACATGATTATTATTTTTTGTAAGCTCAATTCGCTCACGTAAACTATACCACTTTCCATCTACACGAACTTCTAAATATCCAGAATTATACAAATCATACAACATTTGGTAATATTCCCCTTTTCTTCCACGAACTACGCGAGAAAGAATAACAAGTTCTTCATTTGCATTCTTTGAAAGAGATTTTTGTACTGTTTGTATTCTTTCTGTAATTTGATCAGTTGTCATTTTCTCCAAAAGTTTTCCACTCAAAGGAGAATGTGGTACACCAATACGGGCAAATAAAACACGGAGATAATCATAAATCTCTGTAATAGTAGCGACGGTTGAACGAGGATTCGCACTGTGTGCTTTTTGGTCAATAGAAATACCAGGAGATAACCCCTCTATTTCATCCACATCAGGCTTCTGCATACCACCAAGAAACTGTCTTGCATACGCAGAAAGACTCTCTACATATCTTCTTTGCCCCTCAGCAAAGATGGTATCAAAAGCAAGACTACTCTTCCCTGAACCAGAGAGTCCTGTAAAAACAATCATTTTATTTCTCGGTAGCTCCAAGTTAATATTCTTCAAATTATGCTCACGAGCTCCCTTTATTACAATTTTTTCTTGCATAAACTACAAAAAGCCCCATATCCGGGGATTACACATATATACATAAAAGAACCATATACCTAAAGTATACCTATCTGGTATGGTTTTGTCAAGAAAAGAAAAAAGGACCAATACTGATCCTTAAGAAACACAAGGTGGAAATAATTTTGAGGTGGGGAAAGTTGAGAATTCCGGTTGGATTATGACTTCTTCCTACGAAGAAAACGGAAACGTCCAGTGAATCCGGCCAAATGCATGTCCAGTTTGACAATCTGCCACTTGCCATTGCGGAAAAGAAGTAAGCTGACTTCTCTTCCATCGAGCGCTGGACGAGGCATCATACCCGGAGATCTTCCCGAAGGCCTTCCATAATCCGGATTGCTCCGCCCCTCACAGAAGGTGGTTGGAAAGACAAACATCACAAAATCATTGAAGCCCTCCGGTATCTCACTCGCATAACGCCTGAGGTGCTCGATATCATCGTAATTGACAGTTTCCATGGAAGACGCTCGTTCGAGCATATCTTCTCCCGTTATACACCCCTCTTCCTCTTCTTCGGTGACGAATCGGATGACCTCATATGTACGCCCATTGACAGTGAACTCGACTGGGAGTGAGGCTCTCACCAGTCCATTACAAAAATCGGAGACACTTCTCACATGAGAGGGGTCGACCAAAACACTGAATTTCTCTGTGCCAAGCAATCCAAGCAAAAAAGCGAATTGTGGAATCATCTTATCAAGGGCATACCCGTGATTGTCCTCTTCCACCGATACAGGTACACGCCGACAAGTCACCACCTGTTGTCGAGGAGTACCGGTCAGCTCGCCACAAAACGCCTTGACTCGTTCAGCATTTTTGGAGTCGATCAAGGCACCAATGCGCTGATTTCCAAGCCTTTGAACAATCTTGTCCAGGTCGCTAAAAGTACCCATGGTAAATACTTTCCGTCCTTCTCCGAAGGACTCACACCCGGCAATCTGCCTAGGAGGAAAGCCATTCCCTTGTGGCCTTCTCTCTCCATATATTCAGATAAAATACATGTACAGAGAAAACTACAAGAAGTAGGTAAACCATAACAAAAAAACTGTATTCTGTCAAAACACCCCTATATCCTGGGATTACATATATATACATAAAAGAACCATATACCTATCTAGTATGGTTTTGTCAATATTTATAAAGAAGCCCCGAACAGAATACTCTGTACGGGGATCGGTGGGAGAAACGTAGAGGAAACAGCGGAGGGACTACAAGTTGGTGGGATTGTCGCAGACGCGACGGAGAAGCCGAGCATGTCTACGCCAAGCGAATCCATTCATTCGATACCAATGAGGTTCCCAACGACCCTCACCCTTGTGGTAAATAGGGTCATAATCCCTATTGTAAGAAAGGGTAAAAATCTCAGGGAAATTCTTAATGCCGGGGCCTATCATCAGCAAGGTTCCAGTATCTTCACTACCCTCGACATCCCCCCTATCATCAACAGGGTGTTTTCGCTGATACATCGGAAAAATGAAAAATACTTCACTCTGCAGAGCTACAGGAATCCGAGCTCTGTGCGCCAGAATGTATTCAGCGTCGTCCTCCCCGAGGCACGCATTCAGCTCTCTTGACCTCTGAAGCATCACTGCATCGGCTACTGTTCTCTCTCCTTCACAATGGAAAGAGAGAATGTCGTAGGTACGACCTTCAACAGTCATCTTCATCGGGAGAGAAGCCATCACCAATTCATCACAAAACGCTTTGACTGCCCCAGTGTTTCCGGAGTTGACCAAAACCCGAAAACGGTCTTCGCCAATTCTTTTTGAAAAGGGAATCAGCTTCTTCATCACATCTGCATCATCCGCACGATCTGATTCAACAGTACGTGAGGAAGCTGGAGATTGATGTGACATCAATCCATCACAAAATGCTTTGACCGCATCAGTGTTTCCTGGAGTGATCAAAGCACGAAACCGCTTTTGATCGAGCTGTTCCACCAAGTGAGCCAATTCTCGGAAGATACCCATGGTACGAACTTTCTGCCCTTTTTTAGAAAGGGCTCACTCCTCAGCAACCTGCCAAAGAGGAAAGCCATTCCCTTGTGGCCTTCTCTCTACATATATTTATACAAAATATATATACAAAGAAAATCACAATACATAGGTAAACCATAACAAAAAAACTGTATTCTGTCAAAACACCCCCACAAGTGGGGGTGTTTTTATTCTTTTTCTTTTATTCTTCACTTTTCTTTTTTTTCTTCTTTGCCCTTTTTTCCAGATTTATATCCATTTTGGATCCAATCTTTTTCATGACAAAATTCTCAACAAGACTGCTGACAATATTCCCAATTATTCCCATATTATCTGACACTTTATCCATTTTCTGTTGTATATATTGAACTGCATTATTAATGAGCTCTAATTTTTCTGTGACATTCTCAACTATTTCATTTGCATTTTTTACAAATCGAGCAGCTTGATACAATAAGTATGTCAAAAAGATTGCAACGGTTGCAGTTGCAATGGAAAGAATTAAATATAAAATATCTAAACTTGTTTCAAACATATTCTCCTTAATTAAAAATAACAGGCATATATAGTATACCATTTTTTATAAAGAAAAAAAACACGCAATTCTGTGCGTGTTTTTATTTTTTTGTTTTCTTTTATTTTCTCATTTCTGCATCTACTTCTTTTTCCAAAGCCTTCAATACTTTTTTATGAATACTCTCCACTTCATCAGTCGTGAGGGTCCGTTCATCCGAACGATAGGTTATTCTATATGCCATACTCTTTTTTCCTTGTTCAACATGCATTCCTTCATACACATCAAAGAGGTCAAAAGAAACAAGTAATGGATCAATATTCTGTACGACTTTCACAATCTGTGCATGTTCTGTGTCTGTTGGAACAACAAAAGCAATGTCTCTCACAATTTCAGGATATTGTGATACTGGTTTATATGTATTTTTTTGTTGAACAAATTGATTTAATGTCACGAGATTGATTTCTGCAACCGCAACACGAGTTTCTATTCCCAAAGCATCACTCACTGAAGGATGAATCTCAAAAATTCTTCCAACCGTTGTTCCCTCTACTTTTACTTTTGCGGTTCTTCCACCATGAACATAGGAATGAACACGCTCTTCATTCTTTTCTATTTCATACGAGACTCCCAGTTCAGCAAAAAGACGCTCAAGAGCAGAACGAACGATAAAGAAAGGAACATTGTTTCCTTTTTTTGCATACGCAATTCCAAGATAGGTATCTTGTCTTGGAAGCAAATCACCATTATTTCCTGTTCTATCACCAGGTTCTTCGAGAAGGTATGTTTTTCCAATTTCAAAAATATTTATTTCATCGTATCTATGAAGATTTTTCTCAATATTATCCATCATGTTCACAAAAAGATGTCTGCGTAAAAATGGTCTATCTTTTTGGAGTGGATTTTCTAATTCTACATATCTCTCTTCATCTATCCCACATTTTTGTAATAACCCAGGAGAAACATAGGAATAGTTATATACTTCGGTGGCTCCACATTCATGTGAAAGGACATTTCGTGACGTATGTTCTAATTTTCTTTGAGTATTCACAAGTGGAGGAACCACAGGGAAAACAGGAAGACTTGTAGGAATATTATCATACCCAAACATACGAGCCACTTCTTCTACCAAATCTTCTGGAATAGAAATGTCTTTTGTCGCTCTCCATGTTGGAACCGTAACAAAGAATATGTCTTTCTTTTCCTTCACTTCAAATCCAAGTCTCTCAAAAATATCCATGACCACTTTTTTCTCAATATCCATTCCAATTTTTTTCTTGAGGAATTCTAAACTGACTTCAATAGGTCCTTGATTCAATTGAAAATTCTTTTCGTCAGCAATATTGCTGACTACTTTTGCATTTGGACACAACTCAAGAGTGAGTTCAACAGCACGACGAAGTGCTATCTCTGTCATATTTGGATCAAGACTCTTCTCAAAACGAGCAGAAGAATCTGTTCGGATTCCAAGACTCAGTGCTGTTTTTCTCACACTCACAGGATCAAAATTCGCAGACTCAAAAATAACTTGTGTGGTTGTATCTGCTATTCCACTGTTTTCTCCACCCATAACTCCTGCAAGAGCAATCGCTTTTTTTGCATCAGCAATAAGAAGCATTTCATTTGTAAGCGTATGTTCTTCTCCATCAAGCGTAATAAATTTCTCACCATCGTCAGCCCTTCTCACAATAATATTTTCTACTATTGTAGTTGCATCAAAAGAATGAAGTGGTTGACCAATGTCATACATAATATAGTTGGTAATATCCACTATATTATTTATTGGACGAAGCCCAACAGACATCAGACGATCCTTCAACCAAGCTGGTGACTCTGCAATTTCTACTCCATCAATTTGCACAGCCATATATCGGGGACAAAGAAATTTATCCTCAACATCTACTTTTAATGTTACTTCAGTTCCTTCTTGTATTTTTTTGGGTTCATACTTTTCTAATTTCTTTCTATACATGGCAGCAACTTCTCTTGCTAATCCATAATGTCCCCACAAATCTGGCCTATGGGTCATGCTCTTATTATCTACATCAAAAACAACATCATCTACATGAAGAGCCTTAGCCACAGGTGTTCCTGCTTTCTCTTTTACATGGGAGAGATCGAGAATTTCTTTTTCTCCCTCAGTAGGAAACAAACCTTGTAAACCTATTTCACTCGAAGCGCATATCATTCCAAAAGAAGTCACTCCCCGAATCTTTGTTTTCTTTAATTCAACAAGTTCTTCCTCTCCATGCCAATGTACTTTTGCTCCAATTTTTCCAAAAGCAACTTTCATTCCTTTCACAACATTTGTTCCACCACAGACAACATCCACTTCTTCTTCACCATCAAAAACCTTACATACTTTGAGAGTATCTGCATCAGGATGTTTTTCTACACTCTTGACCTCTCCTACAACAATATTATTGAGCATTTCTGCTTTGTCTTCATATCCTTCCACTTCAACAGTATGAAGGGTTAAATCTTCCTTAAATTCTTTATTATCCAGAGAATCAGGAAGAAATACATATTGTTTTAACCAATTTTTGCTAATATACATAGGCTTCCATTAAAATTGTTTTAAAAATCTCAAATCGCCACTCATAAAATGACGGATATCTTCAATACCATATCTTTGCATAACAAGACGCATACTTCCAAGACCAAAAGCAAATCCAGAATATACCTTTGGATCCAATCCACCAGCTTCAATAACATGAGGATGGACAAGTCCACAAGGGATAATTTCTACCCAACCAGAATGCTTGCAAGCTCCACATCCTTTTCCTTTGCAAACAAGACACTGCATATCCATCTCAAAACCAGGTTCCACAAAGGGAAAAAATCCTGGACGAAGACGGACTTTTACTTCTTGCTTCAAAATTCCTTCCAAAAGTCCCTTCATCACTCCAATAAGATTGGAAATTGAAATATCTTTATCTACAATCAATCCCTCCATTTGATAAAAAGTATGTTCATGACTTCCGTCGGTTGCTTCATTTCTAAAACATCGTCCAGGAACAACGGTTCGAAGTGGTGCACCATACTTTTGCATAGCGCGAACTTGCACTGGTGAGGTGTGAGTACGCATCACCCAATCCGGATGATCCTTGATGAAAAATGTATCATGACCATCTCTTGCAGGATGAGTTTTTGGAATATTCAAAGCCTCAAAATTATAATGATCACTTTCCAATTCTGGCCCGTCAACAACCATAAAACCCATAGAAGTAAATAATTCTTCTAATTCTTTATGTATCAGACTCATTGGGTGAAGATGTCCTCGTTCAATTGCAGGTAAATGTACTTGTGTAACATCAATTGATTCTTCTTCAGCAATCTTTGCCATTTGTTCTTTTTCTAATGCCTCTTTCTTTTGTACAAAAATCTTTTCTAATTCCTCTTTTACAGTATTCGCAAGTTGCCCCATTTCTTTTTTTACATCCCCAGATAAATCCTTTAAACTTTTCATGATATTTGTAAACTCTCCTGATTTACGTGAAAAAAACTTTTGCTCTAAATTTTCCAAATCAGCAAGATCCTTTACATTCTTCAGAGACAATTCAAAATCTTTCTTTAATTTTTTAAGTGTATCTTTCATACAATATTAAAATAATTTTAATACATCTTTAACAGTAACAACAACAATAAGGAGCATAAGTGCCACGAATCCTATGGTATGAGCAATCTGTTCATATTTCAAAGGCAATTTCTTCTTCGTAAACTTTTCTATTATGACAAACACTACACGTCCACCATCTAAGGCTGGGATAGGTAGAATGTTAATGACAGCAAGTGAAAGTGAAATCATTGCCGTGACATTGATTAAGTAGCTGATTCCGAGTCTGTAAGAATCTCCAACAAGTGTTGCAATACCAACCGGACCAGATACATCATACACAAGACCTTGACCAATAATAATATTTTTTAACAAATCATAAAATCCAACAAAAATCTGGAGCGTCATAATTCCTGCCGCCACAAATCCTTTATATATACTTATATACCAAGGGTAACGAACTATGGCTGCCTCAGCCAGCATCACTCCAAGTCGTGGAGTTTCTTCATTTTCTAATAATGTTGGAGTAATATTTGTTTCTAACATTTGCTCACCTCTTTGGTATACCAAATGCATTTCCTTGGTAGGATTCTGTGCAACATAATCAACGAGCATTTGTGTATTTTCCAATTGAACAGTATCTATTTGAAGCAAATTATCTGCCATTTTTAGTCCAGCTTTATCTGCAGAAGAATCTGCTTGTACTTGTTGGACAGAAACACTGGGTTCAGAAACAAGAATTGCATTTTTTTCTAACCCTTGAGACACATCCATTGGAAGCCCAATACAAAAACCAATTCCAAGGAGTACACCAGCAAGCAAAAAATTCATAGAAACCCCAGCTACCAGTGCAATAATTTTTTTCCATGTTTTTTGATATCCAAAACTATCTGGTTCGTTTTCATCCTCACCATTTTCTCCTTTAATTTTCACATATCCTCCCAGAGGAAGAAGATTCAAAGCATACAGCGTTGCTGGGTATTCTAAAACATTTTCTTTTCCTCCTCCAGCAGAAAGCAAATCCCTTTTTGCTTTATCACGAGGAACCCAAACAATTTTCTTTGTTTTTGGGTCTTTATAAAAACCAATGATATATGGAGGAAAACCAAGAGCGAATTCATGGACTTTCATTCCTGTCTTACGAGCAGCAATAAAATGGCCAAATTCATGGACAAAAACCAACAATCCCAAAACGAGAATAAATACAATAAGAGTAGTCATAATCAAAATTAACAAAAAATATACACCTATTATTCCATAAAACCGCTTTTTTTACAAGAGAAATGGAAAATACGTGTAAAGAATCACCTATTTGCAAAAATAATTGCAAAAGCCA
>JAZDMW010000031.1:0-4057 GCA_043800545.1 Candidatus Magasanikiibacteriota bacterium
CTCCTTGGCCTCATCCACAATACTCCCTTGACAGGGTGTTTTTTTTATGATATTATTTTCTTGCCTAAATGGCACCATAGACAGTAGCTCCCGAAAGGGTTAATTATGCTACCGAGGTACAAAACAAGCGCATTGAGTTACTTTGGTAACTCAGACAATCGCTCTGGTCGATTTGTACAAGAAAATAGTCTGTGGGAAACCACAGGTTTTTATTTTCGGCAAATATTGTCGAATTACCAAATTATCTAATTGCCCATAATTTTATGGCAAAATCAAGACAACAAAAGGAAGTCGCTGTACAAGAACTTGCACAAAGTATTAAGGATGCAAAATCAGCTGTTTTCGCAAACTTTCAAGGTTTGAAAGTAAAGGAAATGGATGAGCTCCGTAAAATTTGTCGTGAGCAAGATGTAAAGTGTGCTGCTATTAAAAAGACTCTTGTTAAACGTGCTTTGCAAGATGCAGGGTTCGATATTGATGCAAAGTCTTTTAATGGAAGCGTTGCTACTTTTCTTGGAATGGCCGATGAAGTTGCTCCTGCACAAATCGTTGCAAAATTCGCGAAAACTCACGATGTTGTAACCGTTTTTGGAGGTCTACTTGAAGGAAAATTCATTGAAAGTGGAAAAGTTATTGCACTTTCTAAACTTCCTGGTAAGCAAGAAATGCTTGCAAGATTGGTTGGTACTCTTAACGCACCAGTTTCTGGCTTTGTAAATGTACTTGCTGGTAACTTACGTGGACTCGTTGGTGTACTCAATGCAATTAAAGAACAAAAATCATAAATATATTAATTTAAATATTATGTCAGAAGAAAAAAAGGACGTAGTAGTTCCAGAAAAATTTCAAGCTCTTGTTTCAGAGATTGAAAAAATGTCAGTACTTGACCTTTCAGAACTCGTAGCAGTTTTGGAAGACAAGTTTGGTGTTTCAGCAGCAGCTCCAGCAATGATGATGGCAGCAGCTCCAGCAGAAGCTGGTGCAACTGTTGAAGAAAAAACAGATTTCGTTGTTGAACTTACTGATGCAGGAAGCAACAAAATCGCTGTTATCAAAGCTGTAAAAGCTGCAACAGGTCTTGGACTTGCTGAAGCTAAAGCTCTTGTTGACGGTGCTCCAAAAGTTGTAAAAGAAAAAGCTCCTAAAGCAGAAGCTGAAGAATTGAAGAAACAACTTGAAGAAGCTGGTGCTAAAGTTACACTTAAATAAGTGTTTCCACAGAAATAAAAAAAGACGTCCATTGGACGTCTTTTTTGTATGCTTAAATCGTTTTTTCTTCATTAAAATCATTATATATTCCTTCAGGGTCAATGTGTTTTTCTAGTTCTTGAATATTTTTTTCTCCAGCTTCCCTAAGTCTGTGAATGAGCATTATTATGGTTTGACCGACAGTCCAACCGTTAATTCCATGTAATGGTGTATTCCAAAATGGAGATTCTTTGGCTTCTTTTAATCTTTGTTCTAAGTATGCTTCAATATATATTTCCTCAGGATCAATTTCCCTCTCTATATCAATTTCTTTTCCAGCTGTCTGAAGTCGTTCAATAATTGTTACTATTACGTCACCAGCAGTCCAACCATCTATTCCAGGTAAGGGCATGTTCCAAAATGGAGATTCTTTGGCTTCTTTTAATCTTTGTTCTAAGCGTGCTTCTTTTTCTTCTTCTCTCTCTGCGGATTCAATATTTTCTCCCATAGTATATTTATTAATAGTATACTGTTAATTAAAGTGTATATTTCAAAGTATAAATCTTTCCAGAATCAAGCACATAAATAGTTTTTTCTTCTGGGATAACAATCATACTCTTTGGTACTTTCCATTCTTTTGATGTTATTTGTTTTATGAGTTTTCCTTCTTTGTTCAGAATAACAATACGTTTTGTAATTGGTTCAAGAATATATATTTCATCTTTTCCATTGTAGGTCCAGAGTTCTATTGGATTTGTAAGTGCAGGTTCAAGTCCTGTTATATTGAAAGGTTCTTCAGTTCCTGAAACATATTTTTTAATAGTACCATTTTGGAAAAGGAGATAGAGATCACCATCAATAGCAAGAGATATTGCTTGAGAAAGGTCATGTGTCCCTTTGAGCCAAGGACTTCCTTTGTCATAACCAGTAAGCGTTTTGTTATGTTTGTATATTTGGCTATTAGCAGTATCCAAGGAATAGACGCGAGTGTTATATACAAAGAGTGCTTGAATATTTACATTCTCATTTGGAAAAACAACATCTTTACTGACCAAGGCACCGGTTTCTTTTTCGTAAGAGGCAAAGGAATCTTTTCCACTCGTAAAGAGAACAAAGTCTTGTTCTTTTGGAGTAGAGCCAAAGAGAAGTTCTGGAATAGCGTCATGTTTTTGTTCTGTCTTTTCCCCAGAAGGAATATGTACTTTGTAGATGGTTTGATTTTCTCCAAAAGCAAGAATATCTTTGTCTAATATGGAAATGTGTTTAGCAGGAACTTCTGCGAAAAGAGAAACAGAGGCTTCTTCTATTTTTTGGAGTTTTTGAAGTGTAGTTGCAATATCTCCGAGGAGTGTATCTTTTGTTATGCTATTTTGATTAAAATCTTCTGGAAGTGAAGTGATAAGAGATTTTGCTTCTTGAAGAAGAGTCAAAGCTTCTGATTCGTTGTTATAGAGGAGTTTTGCCTCAGCTGCATTCTTTTTATCTTGTATTGCTTGAAGTGTATGGATAACGGTTTCTTCTTCTACTACTTTTGCTTGTTTTATACGCATGACAAGAATACTGCTCACAAAACCAATGATAAGAAGAGTGGTGAGTATGAGTACTATTTTACTGAGGAGTGGCATTTCAATTATGAGTTGTTTTTTATGGTTTAGCCAGTGTTTTGTTTTTTCTATGAGAATTTGTCTTTGATTGCCTTTATTTGATATGAAGACAACGAATACGATAAAAGATTTTCCAATTCCTATGGCGGTATATTTCAGTCCAAGGAAAAGATAGTAAAACAATTTAATAATACCGCGTCCGAGTCCAATAAGGATGGTATTTACCATTGTGTTTTTATTTTGATATTGTTGCCTTGGTCTGTAGTTGGTTTGTATATTTCCTTTTTGGGATACTTTCTTTTGTGTATCTATTTCTTCTTCGTCTTCTGTTTCATGAGAGAATATCTTTTCCTTTTGAGCTTTTATTCGCTCACCTCGTATTTCTTTTTTATTTTTTTCTTCCTCATCGTCATTTTTGAAGTGGAGAGAAGATTTTATTCCTCGTTTACAGAGCAATCCTCCAAAAGAGTATTGGCATTTTATGTTTTCTAAAATGTGTTGTATATGGGAGATTGTTTGCTCAGGGGATCGAGAGTTTAAGAGCTTTTCTACCCGTTCGGTTTCAACATAATTGGCTAAGTGAGGGGTGGTAACGTAGAGATAATCTTTGTTTCCGATAGCTCCTTCTATGATATTTGAGAATAATTGTTTTTTACTATTGTTTGATTCTTCAATAACATCAAGTGTTTGGAGGGTATCGTCCTTCGAATAAAAAACATGGACACCAATATCTCCATGATAACTAAAATATATTTCATTTCCGTCTATAATTCCAACAGCACAATGGACTTCAGAGTCTTCATCCTTTAAAATGTGGTGACTCAGTTTGTTTGCATTTTCGAGTGCAAATTCAAAGCGTTTTTTTGTACTGAGTTGTGACTCTTTGTCATAGTATTCGTATTCTATCTGTTCTATAATTTCTTGGAGTTTTTGTATTTGCCCTATAAGTCCATCATTTATTTCTGCGAGTGCAAAAAAATGCCCCTTTTTTTCTTCTTCAGGGGTGTTTGGTTCACGCAGATGTAGCAAAACATGGGACCGATTCAAATCGTTCCCTTCTATGAAAAATTCATAGAGGTTTAGGACTTCACGCATATTCTCTTTTGACTTTATCCTCTTAAATTATTATACTATAAATACGGAAAAATGAAAATAAGAAAGAATTGTTTTTTTCTTTTTTCGTATTTTGTCTTATTTGTAAATATATTGCAGTATGATTGAACACCTTTTCGGTTCATATACCCGTTTTCGTCTTTTGCGATTTT
>JAZDMW010000027.1:0-4726 GCA_043800545.1 Candidatus Magasanikiibacteriota bacterium
TCCAGATATAAGAGTCCCAGTTTTGTCTTGGGTATCTGAGGTAGCCCCAAGGGTAATTTCTGCAATATATTCCTTTTCCATTCCTTTGAATTCATCCAAGCGCTTGGTTGCCCCACGACCAACTCCTATAATAAGAAGACCTGTGGCAAAGGGATCCAGGGTTCCTGCATGGCCAATACATTTTGTTTTGAGAGAGCCTCGCAAATAACCCACCACATCATGGCTTGTCCAGTCAGCAGGTTTGTCTACGAGGAGGAACCCAGTTCTTTCTTCTGTCATATATTAAATTTATATTATCCAATGTTTTTGATTATATCACATATTTTAGAGGTATTATAAAACCAGGTTCTGTTGAACCCGGTTTTTTCGCGGTGGGGTTGATTTTTCTTAGAGAATGTGGATTGCCTTCATTGGCTCATTTGGACCTTCTTGGATGAGAAGCCCCCCGCCCTTTTTTTGAGCGTCCAGTGTCAGGATTAGGAAGTCCAGTGCCTTCCTAAGAGCTTCGGCTCTGCTAGCAGCACCGAGTGCTACTACCATCGCATCCAGTTGTTCAACTGACTTTGGTGAAAAATCGAATTGTAGGCGCCGCTTATCGGACATGGAAGACTCCCGGTGTGGGTGTTTGAGGTGATTCATATATATCACAAAACAGGTTATTTGTCAAGTATTTTAATTCAATATTTTTTTGTGTAATTGCTCGAAATCATCCCTTTTGTTATACTTTCAATAAGATAAAAAAGACATTATGCAAGAAGCACGAAACAACTAATTGATAGTAACATATAATAAATATATGAACCCAGAATCAGAACCATCACAACAATTTCTTGAAGCTGAACAACCTCAAGTGGATCAGGAGGAACAGGGAGAATCTCAAACAGAAATAAAAAGGGGAATGAAAGAATCTGCTGTTTCGTATCTTCATCGTGGTGCAGAAATGATAACCCAGAAAATGAAGGAAAAGGATTCCTTTTTTGATCCAACGCGTGCAAAAGAACAAGATTTACCAGAGGATATTCGTGAGATGATTCATCAATTGATGGAGAATGCACTGACAAAACAAGATGAACAAGTGGATCCTGAAGCAAATAAAAAGTTTTTAGAAGATATCGATAGTGAAGTCGGTTTTCATGATAGGGGGCATGAAGTTACGGACAGTGCTTCTTTTGATGAAACAGAAAGAAATAGACAATTTTTTGAGGGTCGTCCGGGGAAAGGTCTTTCCAAACGCGAGACATATTGGAATACTCTTTTTTTTCCCATATAACACGGAAGCTACACGAGAGTATGCAAAAAAAATAATGGATGATAAACAAATTTTGCTTCTTGGTGGTGGGAGAAGTAAACTCACAAAAGAACTAAAAGGATATGGAATTACACCGAAAGAAATTGTGAATGGTGATCCATTTGTAGAAAATGTTGAAGAAGATGCAGATCGGGTTATTCCTGTGAGTGCTTCAGATAAAGATTTTGTAGAAAAGATGCGTGAACAGGGAGTAGAGAGTGTTGACCAGATTTTGGCAGAATATTCTGTTCCTGCTTATTTGGAAGATCCTGGAGAGATACAGCAATTGATTCAAAATATTGATGCACTTCTGTCAGAAGGTGGGGATGCAAGAATTTGGCCAATTCAAGTTGGAGGAAGAGGTGAATCGCAGGAATTACAGGAAAGGAAAAGTGCACTTTTGCAAAGTTTAGAAAAATTACAAGCAAGTGGAAAATATAATTTGGTTTTGTATAAATCTGCAGGACGCGCAGGTTGTATTCTCCACAAATTAACGCCTCCAAGAGAAGAATTACAAAGGAAAGAGGATCAGGGGAAAATTGAGGATATTAGAACCAAATTGGGAATAAACTCATAATGTAACAGAATTTTTTGGTTTCGTTTCCTTGCTTCTTTGTTCATTTAATTGTACTATTGAAGGGTAAAGATTTTTTTATTTTTTGTATGGAAAAACAGCCAGGATTTATTAAGGAGTTTACTAAAAAAGCATCAAAAGAAGAAAGAGACCTTTTAGCAAAGGAAATACGAGCAAAAAGAGGTGAACATTTTGCGAAGAAGCGAAGCTTGTCCGAAGAAAAAGGAAGTATCGATGCTTCTTTGAGAGAAACAGGTGAAGATGTTGAATTGCAATTACAGGAATTGGATGTTGCTAAAAAGCGTATTGTAGAATTATCTGAGTCTGGATTACAGAGATTATGGAATTATTTTAAGATTAAGAAACTTGAGGCAGAGGTACAGTCTGGTACTTCAACATATGAGGAATTACAAAGACAGCATGACGCATCTGTTGATACCATGCAGGCTTTGGAGAGTGAAATAGCACAAAAAGAACAGAAAGTGCCAGATGAATTTGTGGAAGCTAAAACAATGCTTCAGAATTTTTATAAAGAACAAAAAAGAAAATGGGAAAAGAGTAGCTATACACGAAAAGATATTGAAGAAAATTTTACTGAAGAACATTTAGCTTCTTTGTCTTTAGAGGATTATGAATTATTGATGAGGCGTTTCCCAAATGAAATGGTATTGCATGTTACCAGACAGGGAATTCGTGATCATGGAAGTTTGATTTTTCATACGGGTGGAATGGATGCCTATGCAGATGGTTTTATGAAGATGTCAGAAGATGGAAGACTTCGTTCACCACTTGGAGTCTATCTTGTTGAAGATGAAAAAGAAAAGACAATTGAACAGTTTCTCCATCTGGATACCTATGCCACAAAAGAAGAAGCCTTGAGTAATCTCGAAAGATTAAAAGCAAGAGGGGGACAAGGAAGTTATGCAGATAGAATGGCCGTACATTTTGCTGCAGAAGAGGTGGCAGATGATTTTTATGGATCAGAAAAAGGGAATGAAATTTTTATGGCGTATCCTTCCGCATTTATAGCGTCACAATATTATTTTAAAGGGGACTTACATAAAGCTGAAGGTGGATATTGGAATGATAAATGGGTATGGGCCAATGAAGAAAAAGGAATGGATTTGAATGCTGGAGTTGTCTTTTTACCGAAAGAAACAATGGTTGATGCTGAAACTGGTTCAAGATATGAACTTGATGAAAAGAAACAGCCAATAGAGAATACCGAATATATTGATCTTCTACAGAGATTTTTTGCGTCAGAAGAATTTTTACGTTTTGCAGAAGAGGGGAAAGAGATTACTACAAAAATTCGAGGAGATTGGAATGACACAGATTTTTCTGCAAATAATTACGAGTTATTAAAGCGCCTAGAACCTTTTTTGGACATGATGAAAGAACAATTCGGTATTACTGACCCGCGTCTTCATCAAGGAATTTGCCAGTATAAAACTTTTGATCATTTGGGAGCTTCGTATATTAGAAATGATAGTTTTCGTTTGCAATTGGAGATAAAGGAATTGTTGAAGGATGCGGGAGTATTTTTTGTTGAGTCAAAAAATACAATGCAAGCACAAGATTTTTGGGAAAGGTATTTTGTCGAGCATCCAAAAGCTCGTCCGAATAAAATTGTCTATTATAGAGGTGATGATCCAACGACAGTTTTTCGCTCTTGGAGAGACCGTGCAGGAATGAAGAAAAAATCACAGGCTGGTGATTTGGGATTTTCAGAGAGACATGTATCAGCAGATTCAGATATCGCCAATAAAGGGCATGAGAGATTTATTCCGTTGGCTGAAGAAGTCATAAAAAAATATTTTGCAAATAAATAATTATTATCTATGCTTTCACAAAAATCATTACAAACATTCCAAAAAGTATTCCTCTATCCACTTCCAGTGTTTTTTCTTGGTGCAATGATAAAAAATGAAATGTACAAACGGTATGTGTGGTTGGGGATGTTCGGGTTTATAGAAATGTATTTGATACTGAGTATGCTTGAAGGAATTTTGTATGGAGAAATACATGGATTCCGCGGAAGTTTTATATATAAGAAGTCAGAAATGCCTGGGAGTTTTTGGTTTATGTTTTTTCTTCATTGTGTATTTGCCTTGTTTATTCTTTTTGGTATATATTATATTGCAACACATTTTCTTTTTGTGTAATTTTGTATGAGTGAACAAAAAACTCTGGGCTGGGGGATCACGAATGAAGAAGGTGCAGAAATTTGGGATGATAGCCCTCTTTTTAACAGTATGAGTATGAAAGAAAAACTCATGCTGGTTTTTTATCCAAAAAAATTTGTATTATATCGGGCAATAAAAAAATATAAAAAAGAATGGGGGAAAACAAATAAAGGAAAGATTTTTCGTGTATTAGATGTTGGGTGTGGTACTGGCTCTTCTGTTATTGATTTGAAAAGATATTTAGGAGATACTACTATTGTAGCAGGAATCGATGTTGTTTCTTTGCAAATTGAAATAGCAAAAAGGAAGGCTTCGGATTGTGGGGTTGATGTTGAATTCCTCACATATGATGGAATACATATTCCTTATGAAAGTGAGTTTTTTGATGTTGTATATTCTTCTGATGTATTGGGACATGTAGAGAACGTTCCAGCATGGCTTGATGAAATCAAGAGGGTATTAAAATTTGAGGGTCTACTCGCTATGTTTAGTGAATCCAAATTGGGAAAACATGCATATATACGAAAGTATTTGTTCGCTCGAGGATTAAATACTGATCCACATAAAGAATATCATATTTCTTTGTACAGCAAGGATGAGTTGAAGAAGATGTTTTTTGATCGAAATTTTTTTATTGAAAGAATGTATTCTACGGTTTGGGCTAAAATGATGGTGCAT
>JAZDMW010000032.1:0-4191 GCA_043800545.1 Candidatus Magasanikiibacteriota bacterium
AGATACCTTCATTGCTGATCTGGCTGTCGCTGTAAATGCAGATTATCTCAAAACCGGTTCACTTTCCAGGTCAGAACGGGTTGCAAAATATAATCGTGTGATGGAAATTGAAGAGGAATTAAACAAAAAAAAGAAATAACACCAGAAAAAATAAAAGGAAACAAAAAAGTCCCTGCAAAACAGAGGCTTTTTTGTATTGTGCCGACCGTGGGAGGTCGGCGGTGGAGGTTACGGAATGTAGAGGGTGTCGTTGTCTTTGTACGCAGCTATGCCAGGGTCCGTTACCAGCACAGCAGGTGTTTCATCCGGACTACGTGAAAGTGGCTTGGGCGTGGGTTCTGCGGGGAGAGGAGAAATTCCCCACATGGTATCGAACGAGGCCAATGCCTGTGCCGCATCGCCACGGACATGTGTCGGAATGAGGCTCTTGAGAAATACGTCGGGAATGTTTGCTACAAGCTTCATTCCAGCCGGAGTCTTCTTTATGGTTAAGTGGAACAGCGCAGCCATCAAGTGGAGTTCAATGGTTGGGTTGAATTTTTGCAGGGACGCCATACACATACTTCTAGCTTGAAGGCCTTCCATCCAACTGTAGTAGAGAACACCGCCACCAAGTTGGATGATGGACATGATGGTTCTACCATCTGGAGTAGTGTACATCAGCACATAGTTCATTGTGTCGTCATCTTCATGGCGCCGTTTCGCCATATTCATAACGTTTTTATGGATACGTCTGTGCGCATTCCGCACGGCTTCTTGGCCGTCCCGTCTGCCAATTTCCAGATCTTCTTCATGCACCATAAAGCATTTTTGCTTATAGTGGAGAATGATTGGAATAAAGATTGCAAGAAGAGCAAAAGCTTCAAGAAGGTAATACATGGATCCCCCTTTTTGGCCCACGACGGCCAGGTTGTTCTGTTTTTAACATAGCAAATATATGGGGGAATGTCAAGTGAATTGAGTTGCTTTTTGGGGTGTTTTTGGGTATACTACAAATACTATGAAAAAAGATAAAAAACAATTAGAAGGGGGAAAAAAGAAGCCATTGGTCTTTATTATTTTAGATGGATTTGGATTATCCAATAAAAAAAATAAAGGAAATGCCATTACTCCAGATACGGCTCCTCATATTTTTTCTTATATGAAAAAATATCCAGCGACAACCTTGAACGCTCATGGTGTGGATGTTGGTTTATTCCCAAAACAGGAAGGAAATTCCGAAGCAGGACATTTTAACATTGGAGCAGGACGTATTGTAAAACAAGATTTGGTAGAAATTTCCGAAGCTATTGATGATGGAAGGTTTTATAAAAATGAAGCCTTCAAACAAGCTCTTCTTCATGCAAAAAAACATAAGTCAGCCGTACATCTGATGGGTCTTTTGACAGATGGACACAGTGCCCATGCTCATCCAGAGCACTTGTATGCACTCTTAGATTATTTTAGGAAAAACAAACAAGAAAAAGTGTATTTGCATTTGTTTACTGATGGAAGAGATTCTCCTCCACACGCAGCTATAGAATATCTGAAAGCGCTTCGCCAACACATGACCGGGAAGGAAAAAATTGCGAGTATCATGGGAAGATTCTATGCAATGGATAGAAATAAAATTTGGGAGAGAACGGAACTTGCATACAATACAATTGTGCTTGGAAAAAGTTTTGGTACGGCAGATAGTGCAGAAGAAGCAATATCTCAAGCATACAATAGAAACGAAACAGATGAATATATTGTTCCAACAGTCATATTTGAAGAAGGAAAGCCTGTTGCTACTGTAAAAGATAATGATGTTATTTATTTTTTTAACGCACGTTCGGATCGTGCAAGACAGTTGACTAAATCTTTTGTTCAACCAGATTTTGCAAAATTAAACGGAGGAACATTCAAGAGAAGAAAGTGGCCAAAGAATACCAAGTTTGTCGCTATGACAGATTTTGGACCGGATCTTACTGGAGTTTTGACGGCTTTTCCAAGTGCAGATATTGAAGACTGTTTAGCAAAAGCTATAGACAATAATAGAAAACAATTGTATATTTCTGAAACAGAAAAATATGCGCATGTGACCTACTTTATGAATGGTGGGTACCCTGATCCAATTAATGGGGAAGTAAGAGAGCTTGTAAAATCCGAAGCATATTATTCATATGCAGACCATCCTGAGATGAATACCAAGAAAATGGCAGAAAAAATAATAGAATATGTGGAAAAAGAAAAATATAATTTTATTTGTGTAAATTTTCCAAATGCAGATATGGTAGGGCATACTGGCAATTATCTTGCGACCGTTGAGGCTGTGAAGGTGGTAGATGCATATGTAAAAAAAGTTGTTGATGTGGTACAGAAAGATGGGGGAGAAGTAGTCATTATTGCGGATCATGGGAATGCTGAGTCAATGATAAATCCAAAAACAAAAGAAATGGTCACTGAGCATACTATTAATCCCGTTCCATTTATATATATTACAGATAAAAAAGGAATAAAGTTGCATAAAGGAAGATTGGCAGATGTTGCTCCAACCCTCCTCAAAATAATGGAAATAAAAAAGCCAAAAGCAATGACCGGAAAAGAATTGTTTTAATATGAAAGTATATAAAAAACCAGTTGTTCTTTGTATTCTCGATGGTTGGGGAGTTGCCATGCCATCGGAATATAATGCCATATCTCATGCGAAGACTCCGTATAGAGATTATTTACTTCGCGAATATCCAGCGACTGTTTTGAAAGGTACGAATGATGTCATATTCCCCCAAGGTGAAGGAGAAAGAGAAGCGGGATATATGAGTATGGGAACAGGAAAATATGCAAAATATACCAAAGAGAGAGTTGATGCTTCCATAGAAGATGGATCTTTTTTTACAAAAAAAGTTTTGGTACAACTCCTTGATCATACAAAAAAACAAAAAGGGAAAATACATCTTTTTTGTCTTGTGAGTCATGCTCAAAAATATTCAAGCATTCATCATTTGCTTGCAACACTTGAGTGTCTGAAAGAAGAAAAAAAGAATATATTTGTCCATCTCATTTTGGATGGAATAGATGAAGCAAGTGGAAGTGCACTCATGCATATGCAAATGATTCAAGGAAAAATGGATGAAATAGGTATTGGGAAAATTGTGTCAGTCACTGGAAGAAACTGGATTATGAACACAGACAATAGATGGGATAAAATTGAGGTGAGTTACCGTGCTATTGTACAAGGAATTACGAAAGAAAAAGTAAATAATTTGGAAAAACCTCTTGAAGAATTTTTAGCTGGAGAAAAAGCAATTGCAGAAATGCCTCCAACAATTCTTGCAAAAGGGGATACCCCAGTTGCAAAAATAGATGATGGAGATAGTGTATTATTTGTGAACCATGCTCCTTTTGGTTTGAGAAGATTTATGTCTTCTTTGTCTCTCCAAAGTTTCCCATATTTTGAGAGAAAACCATTTACATCACTGTTCGTTGCCACCATGACTGAGTACGATAAATATACTCCAGCACTTGCTGTTTTTGGACCAGGGAAAGCACATAAGAGTATGGGGGAAATAATTTCAGATGCAGGACTTAAACAATACTATATTACAGAAACAGAGCATTTAGCACATTTGAAGTATTACTTTCATGGAGGACGAGAAACACTTGCGAAGGATATAGAATATGAACATATTCCATCACCAGAAGTTCCTTTCTATAGCAAAACTCCAGGTATGGAGTTTCCAAAGATGATTAAAAAAACAATACATCTGATACAAAAAGATATTCATGATTTTTTTGTCATTGCATCTCCTATCCCTGGAATGGTGGCACTTGATACAGATACTTCAGCTGTGGTTCGTTCGTGTGAAATTGCAGATAAGTATATAAAGAAATTAGCAGATATTGTCCTTGCAAAAGAAGGTACTCTTTTCCTCACCAGTTCTCATGCACTCGTTGAAGAACTTGTGAATCCACTGACGGAACAAAGAAATATTCTCGCATCAAAAAACAATGTTCCATTGTTCATTATTGATGGAAAATATCAAGGACAAGCTGGTCCAGCAGGGGATCCCCCAAATGGTGATCTCTCCCTCATCCCAGTTTCTGGATATTTGGAGGACATTGCCCCTACAATCCTTGAGCGATTGAACATCCCAATACCAGAGGATATGGAAGGGAAGTCATTGTTGAGGTATTTGTAAATGATATATAGGAGATGGTATATAATCCACA
>JAZDMW010000026.1:0-5055 GCA_043800545.1 Candidatus Magasanikiibacteriota bacterium
GTAACTCAATGCGCTTGTTTTGTACCTCGGTAGCATAATTAACCCTTTCGGGAGCTACTGTCTATGGTGCCATTTAGGCAAGAAAATAATATCATAAAAAAAACACCCTGTCAAGGGAGTATTGTGGATGAGGCCAAGGAGCAAACTCCAAGGCCTCGGGTGGGTGGGATTTTACATCTGACGCCAGTCTCCATCTTCAAGGAAATGGCGTGGTGCGGTAGGTGGAAGAACTTGAACCCTTGTTACCTGAGGTTTTTTCCCAGGAACAAGGGTAAACTGGACGGGATGTCCTGAGTACTCTCGAAGGAGGAACGGATCGCCCTTAATCAATTTGTAGTCAATGACCCTGCAGTCATGGACTCGATATTGAGAGCCCCCTGATCCTGGTAATCTCACGTAGACCTTGTCGCCAGACCTCTGAGGAGGTCTGTAGTCTACGTATAGGAAACCTTCTGTCGTTGTCGTCATGCACGCACGATGCGGACGACCTGACAGTTCTTTCCGTTCACACCAGCGAGGCTGATGAAAACTCTCTGCCCAGGAGCAAGGGCCGAATACCTTTCCGAATTTCGGGCACTGTAGAGATGATTAGCGTGAAGACCCCCACGAGTCTCCAGTGCTTTGACCGTACCACCAGAACAAACTTCTGCCGAAACCTGGTACATTTGCATACCCCCCTATGGAATGTTATCGTACCCCCAGAAACGTGCAGTATTATATACAAAAAGATAGGCTTTGTCAAGTTCTGTGTATAAACCCTTGACGTATTCACATTTTTTTTGTATAATGGGCGTGTTCAAATTATGGCTCGTTCGTCTAGTGGTTAGGACATTAGGTTTTCATCCTGAAGACAGGGGTCCGATTCCCCTACGAGCTACAATCCAAAAAATACTCTACACTCTGTAGGGTATTTTTTATTCAATTCACGTTTCATATCTATACATGGTATAATATATGTATTAATCATATTTTTCCTTTTGGAGGGTAATAACAATATGAAATTTGAAATAACTCTTAAAAAATCATTTTCAATTCTTTTCGGATTTCAGCTAGGACTCATTATTCTATCCGGGGTATTGATTTTTACTTTGTTTAGAAATCAAATTAATCTCGCACAAAGTAGAGACACAAGTTTTAATTCATACTTGCTCGCAGATGAATTACGTCAGAGTTCTAATGATCTCACCCGTTTAGCAAGATCCTATGTCGCAACAGGAAATCCAGAATTTGAACGTGAATATTGGGCAGTATTAGATATCCGTAATGGAAAAATTCCACGTCCAATAGAATATAACCGTATTTATTGGGACTTTGTTTCTGCAACAGGAGAAAAACCTCGTCCTGATGGCGAGGCACAATCATTAAATAAATTGATGCTCCAAGAAGGTTTTACTGATGCTGAATTAGAAAAACTCACTCTCGCAGAAAAAAATTCCAATGATTTAGTAGTCATAGAACGAGTTGCCATGAATGCAGTAAAAGGTCTTTTTGATGATGGAACAGGAAACTTTACTATAAAAAAAGATCCAGATTTTGAAATGGCAAATAGCATCATGAATGGAGAAGACTATTATAAAATCAAAGCAGAAATCATGAAACCTATTGACGAATTCTATGTAATGTTTGAAGAGAGAACAGGAGCGAATGTTGCAAAATACTTAGAACGTTCCACAATACTCTTTTGGAGTACATTATCCGTGATAATTTTTACAACAATCCTCGCTCTATATTCTTTCATTATAATAAAAAGACAAATTAAAAAACGTGAAGAGTACGAACAACAAATATCTGAATTAAATAAAAATATAGAAAAGAAAGTAAATGAAAAAACAGAAATACTCAAGAAACAAGAGGCATCGCTAAAAGAAGATATAAAAATATTAAAACAAAAAGAAGCAAAACTGAAAGAAAGTTACAAACAAACAGAACGTGCAAATGAACTCATGGTGAATAGAGAGTTAAAGATGATTGAATTAAAAAAGGAAATATCTGATATTAAAAAGAAAGAAAAAAAATAATCGAGAAATTTATTATAAAAAGACATCTGTTTCCAGATGTCTTTTATTTTCTAATTTTTGCGCTGAGCTCAAACCACTCTTCTTCTTTTTTTTCTAATTGTTTTACTATCTCTCCTATTTTTTCATAATCCTCATGACCATATTTTTGAGGATTCTTTTCTTGCTTTTGTAAAAACTTTCTTTTTTCTCTTTCTAACACAACAATCTCTTCTTCAATCACCTTCAATGCTTTTCTCAATTCTATTTTCTGTTCTTTTTCTCCTTCTTTTATTTCAATTCTTTCTTCACTCTGTGGGACTTCTTCTTTTTTCTTTTGTGCAGAAGAAGAATTCTCTAAACTATACACATAATCCTCATAACTTCCAAAATAACGGCGAACGTTTCCATCTTTTACTTCTACTACCATACTCGCAATTGAATTTACAAATGTACGATTATGACTAATAAAAATCACAGTCCCATTAAAATCTCGTAACGCTCTTCCAAGTGCTTCAACAGTCTCAAAATCCAAATGATTCGTTGGTTCGTCGAGGAGCATCACATTACTTTTGGAAAGCAAAAAGTCCAGCGAGACAAAGACGAGCTCTTTCTCCCCCACTCAAAACTGCTATCTTCTTTTCTAAATCATCTTTTTTAAATAAAAAATTTCCAGCCATTCTTTTTATTTCTTCATCCAAAATTTCTCCTTCTGTTCTTCCACGAAGATATCCCCAGACCGTTTCATCTCCATTTAATTCTGCTGGGATATGCTGTGCATAATAAGCAATTTTTGTATCTGGTGCCCATTTAAATTTTCCATCAATTGGTGGCAATACCAAAGCAAGCGTTTTCAGGAGTGTTGTTTTTCCTTGTCCATTATCTCCAATAATAGCCACTTTTTCTTTTCTTTCTATATCCAAATTAATATCACTGGCAATTACTTTTTCTTCATATCCAATAGACAAATCTTTAGATTGAAATAAAATACCTTTTTTTTCTTCAACATTTGGGATACGAATATGAACAGTACTCAAAGGATCATCAATAGTAATTGTTTCCAATTTTGCTATGGCTTTCATTTTACTTTGTGCAGATTTTGCTTTGCTCGCTTTATATCTAAAACGATCCACAAATTCTTGCATGTGTTTTTTCTCTCGTTCCACTTTTTTATTATAATTCAAAGCGTATGCTAATCTTTCTTTCTTATATTCCAAATATTCATCAATTGGTCTTGGATAAAAAATAAAATCTCCAGATTCAATTTCCAGAGTTTCTTCACATGTACGTTTCAAAAATTCACGATCATGAGAAACGATAATGAATGCTCCATTATATGTTTGTAAAAATTTTTCCAAAAGAATTTGTGTGTGAACATCCAAATAATTAGTAGGTTCATCTAAAAGAAAAAGATTCGGTTCTTTCAGCAACATGGATGCCAGACGCAAACGCATATGGTAACCACCAGAAAGAGCAGACATTTTTTGATCCAATTGTGTCGGCTTAATCTCAAACCGACTGGCTACCTTTGCACATTGCCAGGAGAGCTTTCCCGTACTTGTTTCCAAAAATTCCATAGCTGTCTGTTCCCCATCTATTTTTTCATGCTGTTCAATGTATCCGAGCCGTGTATCTGGAGAGATACGTACCGTTCCTTCATCTGCCTGTTCTTGCTTCAAAAGGATACGAAGGAGTGTAGACTTCCCTGCTCCGTTTCTTCCAATAAGACCAATCTTCTGTTTTTCTAATACAGTAAAAGAAACGTCTTCTAAAATGACACGTTGACTATATTGTTTAGAAATTTTTTCTATGTTCAAGAGTACAGACATATTGCCATAGAATAACAGAAAAATTCATTTTTGTAAAGACTTCTTGACGCAAACTCCATTTCCACGTATAATTGCTCAATTCCAAACATACTGTTTTTTTGGTACAATAGACACATATGAAAATTCTTGCCATTGAGTCCTCTTGCGATGACACCTCGGTCGCATTCCTTGATGCAACTGATGAAAAAATTACCATTCTTGCAGAAAAAACCGCAAGTCAAATTGAGGTACACAAAAAATACGGAGGGGTAGTTCCAGAAATAGCCGGGCGTGAACATGCAGAAAATATCATGCCTGTAGTGGAGGAAGTCATTGGAAAACAAGAAAAGCCTGATGTTATTGCTGTTACTTCTGGTCCTGGACTCATCACCGGACTCATTGTTGGTGTAGAAGTCGCAAAAGCACTTTCTTACCTCTGGAATGTTCCCATTGTTTCTGTAAACCACATAGAGGGACATATTCACTCCCCTATACTCAATAACGGAGATGTGTCCCTCAAAAATATTAAACTCCCAGCAATTTGTCTTACTGTATCTGGAGGTCATACAGAAATTGTTCATATACAAAAATGGGGAGAATATAAACGAGTTGGAGGAACTCGAGATGATGCTGCTGGTGAGACTTTCGATAAAGCTGCAAAAATGTTGGGGTTAGAATATCCAGGTGGACCAAAAATTTCCAAACTTGCCCTCACAGGAAATCCAAAGGCAATACAATTTCCACGACCAATGGTACATAAGGATACCTATGATTTTAGTTTTGCTGGACTCAAAACTTCAGCACTGTATTGGCTTAGGGATAATAAACTCAAAAAAGAAAATTCATTTTTTTCTCGCATATTTTCCCAAAAAGAATTACCATCAATGATTTTTGCGCTTCCCTCGAACAAGCCATTATTGATGTGCTCGTAGAAAAAACTTTTAAAGTTGCAGAAGATTTGAAACCAAAAACCATTATGCTCGTTGGTGGTGTTTCTGCAAATAAAAAACTCAGAGAAACTTTGCAAAAAAGAGCAGAAGAAAAGAATATGCAATTTATTACAACAAATATCACCTACTCCATGGATAATGCAGCCATGATTGGTGCAGCAGCATATACCAAAGCAAAAAACAAAGAATTTACAAATTGGACAGAATTAGAAGCCAATCCAAATTGGCATATAACTGGATAAAACTCCTCTTGACAATTCACAGAAAAACAACTATACTCTTTAAAAAGTACATTACAAAACA
>JAZDMW010000064.1:0-4617 GCA_043800545.1 Candidatus Magasanikiibacteriota bacterium
CCAATCCACCACACATTCTACGGACTATCCTGGAACATCTCCAATATAGAGGAAAAGTCCGTTTCACCCCCTAATCCCCACCTCAACACAAGGAGCCCATTCCCCCATGGGCTCCACCAAACACTTGACAAAATACCAATAATATGGTATATTTTTATGTTCTTTTTTGACCACAACCACACGAGGAGACTGTATGAATATCAAGGTTCGGAATCAGATCGCGGAAAAGTTGGGTGTCAACCTCTCCATCGCCGAGCACCAGACCAAGGGTGCGGTTCGCTACGCCATCAGGCGTGGAGAAAAGCTTTTGGGGATAATCACCTCCAAATCCTCCGGCGGATTCCTCGCGGATGAACTGGAGAGGAAGATCACAGAACTCCCCAAATATTGATCCCTGCCCCCCGCCACCGGAAAGCCCTACACAAGGATGTGCAGGGCTTTTTTCTTTTATTCACTGACTTTTACTTTTCCAGGACCAATCATTTGATTCAACTCATTTTCCAATTCACTCCCCCATTGTATTTTTGTTTGTGCCTTTATCTTTTGTCCATTTACGTCGAAATATACAGTATATTCTCCAGGGTATTTTGCAAACAATTCTTTGAATGTGACTGCATATACACGAACATCATCCGCAGAAATATACATTTCTATATATTTTTCTGGTGAAGAAGATTTTTCCTTCTTTTTATTCTCATCTTCTGGACGAATATCAAAACCAAGTTTAATCTGTTTTGCAATCATTTCCACATTTCGCAAATCCAGTGTGTAGGCATTTTCTACAAATAATTTGTTATCTCCTTCATCTCTCGGTGTTTTTCCAACAACACAAATGACATTTCCTTCTTGCCATACCATCTTTGTTCGTTCATATGCTTTTGGGAAAATCATAAGTTCCAAATTTCCAGTTGTATCCTGAATAGTGGCAAACAGCATTACATCTCCTTTTTTTGTAATCTTCTTCTTCGTACTTTCGAGAACTCCATACACACAAGCCCAATCATCTCTCTTTGCATGCTCCATATCAGAAATATCTGTTACATATTTTTGCAAAACGCTTGCATATTTTACAACAGGATGAGAAGAAATATACAATCCGAGTAATTTCTTTTCCCATTCAAGTTTTTGATCCACACTTGCAGGAGGAGCATTCTTCAATGTAAGTTTGTCTTCAAAAGCAATCGTTGTACCAGAAAAAAGAGAACTCTGTTGTGTTTCATTTTTTTCTTTGAGATGTCTTGAATATGACAAAATATGTTCCATGTTTTGGATAATCACATTTCTGTCTATATGGAAACAATCCATTGCCCCTGCTTCTGCAAGACTCTGTAATGATTTTTTATTTAAATCTTTATCCTTTACACGTTCAAGTAAATCTTCCAAACTTTTGTATGGTCCATTTTGTTTTCTCTCACGGTAAATCATCTCACAAATATGTGCTCCAACATTTTTTACAGCATTCAAACCAAAACGAATACGTCCAGGTTCTCCATGTTTAGAAACCATTGCAAAGTTTTTAAAACTTTCATTCACATCTGGAGGCAAAACATCAATCCCCATTTTTCTACAAGCCCCAACAATCGCAGAAACTTTTTCTGTATCTCCAAATTCTGCTTGCAGAATAGAAGTCATGTACTGCACTGGATAATTTGCCTTCATGTAGGCGGTTTGGTAGGCAACCACACCATAACTCGCGGCATGCGCTTTGTTAAACGCATAGGTAGCAAATGGTTTAATATTTTCCCATAAATCATGAGCTGTTTCTTTTGGAATATGATTCGCAATACAACCATCTTTAAATTTCTTTTCCTGCTCATCCATAAGTTCAGGAATCTTTTTTCCCATGGCTTTACGAAATTTATCTGCTTCGAGCCAATTATATCCTGCAAGTTTAATAGCTGTTAACATCACATCATCTTGATAAATCAAAAGACCAAGAGATTTTTCCAAAATATCTTTTAAATCTGGATGAGGATAGACAATCGTTTCTGGATGGTGTTTTCTTTTTATATATTCTGGGATGAAGTCCATTGGTCCAGGGCGATACAATGCCACCATAGCCATGATATCATCAATATTCGTCAACTGAAGTTCACGAAGCCAACGAGTCATACCAGAGCTGGAAAATTGGAATACCCCCATAGTTTCTCCACGTCCGAGCATTTCAAAAACCTTTGGATCATCAAATGGAATGCTATAGATATCTACGACATCTCCTGTTGTTGCTTTCACAATTTCCATACTCTTTCCCAAAATAGAAAGATTTCGGATTCCCAAAAAGTCATTCTTCAACACCCCTGCATCTTCAACATCATGCATGTCATATTGGGTAATAATACGCTCACCACCAACTTCTCTTTGTACAGGAGTATAATCTGTTAATGGAGTTGGAGAAATAACCACACCAGCTGCGTGCATAGAAGTATGTCTATTACAACCTTCTACTTTTTTACTCAAATTTACAAGTCTTTTTACATCTTCATTCGTATCATACAATTTTTTGAAATCTGGTTCTTCCTTGAGTGCCCTATCAATGGTCATGAGTGAACCTTGTGATCCAAGCGGAATAAGTTTGGATACTTGATCACAAAAACTATACGAATACCCAAGCGCTCTTCCAACATCACGAACACTTGCCTTTGCAGCCATAGTTCCAAATGTAATAATTTGTGCTACTTTTTCTTTTCCATATTTTTCTGTCACATACTGAATCATGTCATCACGACGATCATCAGCAAAATCCGTGTCCACATCAGGAGCACTTGGACGGAATGGATTCAAAAAACGTTCAAATGGCAATTTAAAACGAATCGGATCCACAGTGGTTACTCCAAGAACATATGAAACAAGTGATCCGGCTGCCGATCCACGAGTAGATTCTACAATTCCATGTGTTTTTGCGTAGTTTACATAATCTGACACGCACAAAAAGTAAGGTGAATATCCTTTTGTTTTAATAATATCTAATTCATATTCAATACGATCAATAATTTCTTGCTCCATGCCAGGATAAAACTTGGGTGCGCAACGGAATGCTTCTTCACGAAGGACATCATCGTATGTTTTCCCTTCAGGAATCACAACTGGTGCAAAATGCCAAATACCCAATGGAATTTCAATATGGATTCTCTCTGCAATCTTCACTGTATTTTCCAAGGCTTCTGGAACATGACGAAAACGAGAAGCAATATCTTCTGCTGTATTGAGAGAACGATCCACTTGCCGGAAATCTTCTCTATCTGCATAAGATACTTTCCATCCGCAGGCAATACAGCGAAGAATATCCTGAGCTTCAGAATCTTCTGGATCCACATAATGCACATCACGAGTGACTACCATTGGAATCCCTGTTTCTTTGGAAAGCTCAATCAATTTTGTATTGACTGTAATTTGTCCTGGAATTGCGGGATGATCCTGAAGTTCCAAATAAAAATAATTCTGTCCAAATATTTCATTATACTCAATGGCTTTTGCTTTTGCTTCATTGTACTTTCCCTGTTTTAACAGACTTGGAACTTCTCCTTCAATATTTCCAGAAAGTGCAATAATAAATTTTCCTTTCTTCCTCAAGAGTTCTTTATCCAAACGAGGTTTTCCATTAAAAAAACCATCCAAATGACCAATGGAGGATATTTCCATGAGATTTCTATACCCTTCATAATTTTCTGCAAGAAGTGTGAGACGATACAACTCTTTATCCTTGTCTGGATCTTTATCCAAGAGGCCCCTCGGAGCTACATACGCGTCCATGCCGATGATTGGCTTCATTTCCATCTCCTGACACGTTTTATAGAATTTAATAGCCCCATAGAGCGAACCATTGTCTGTAATGGCAAGAGATGTGTATCCTCTTTCTTTGGCAGCTTTAATCAAAGGCTTTATCTTCGCGAGACCATTCAGAAGGGAAAAATGTGAGTGCACATGGAGGTGGACAAAATCTGACATATATCTGTATAATGATTCTAGTGTGTATATATTATACGAAATTAGAATATCAAGCAAATCTATGAAAGCAGGAACAGACTATATTGGTGTAGGTTGTGGAGGACTTGCCATCAATGAAAAAAATGAAGTACTTCTTCTCAAACGAGGAAAGAATTCCAAAAATGACGTTGGCGTATGGAGTAAATTTGGTGGACAAGTAGAGTTTGGCCAAACCGTTGAAGAAACTCTCAAAAAAGAAGCCATAGAAGAAATTGGTTGTGAAATTGAAATTATTGAACTTATCAATTATGTAAACCATATTCTCCCAGAAGAAAAACAACATTGGGTTTCCTTCAATTTCCTCGTAAAAATAATAGGAGAACCAAAAAACATGGAACCCCACAAATGTGATGAAATGGGTTGGTTCCACATAGACAACCTTCCAGAAAATACATCCCCACAACTTATCCTGGAACCATTGGAGATTTATAGGAAAAAACATGGAATATAAAAAATGAGTGATTTCCACTCATTTTTTATATTTTCCTAACTCAATTCCTCAATAATTATCTCTTTTTCAAGTGATTAGAACAAACTATTCATGATTGGGTTGACATATTTTGTATATATCCTTGACAAATATATAAATATTTGCTAATGTCACAATAATCCTCTAACCCACAAAAGTCCTAC
>JAZDMW010000069.1:0-8147 GCA_043800545.1 Candidatus Magasanikiibacteriota bacterium
AGACGAAATGATCCACATAATTCGGAATTTCATGGAAAGTGGGAATTTTCTGGAGGTTCAATGAATATTGGTGAGACACTTGAAGAAAATCTAAAAAGAGAAATTCATGAGGAATGCGGATATGACGTACAGATAGAAAAAAGACTCAATGCAATTGGCATATTCCCATTTCACCATAAAAAAGGAAGATATTCCTACCAGGTATACCTGATTCCACACATTTGTACAATTGTTTCTGGAAATGGTGAATTTCATAAAGAAGAAGTCATGGAAATGCGATGGGTTTCTCCAGACGAAATACTCTCATACGACCTGATTCCAGAAAATAAAATTCTGTACCAAAGTTTTTCCAAGGAACTTGGTGAATGGATAGAAAATAATCATAACAAATAATAATGAATTGATTATAAATATATGCTCGATCTAAAATTTATACGTGAAAATAAAGAACTCATCCAAAAAAATTGTGAAAATCGTCGTGTGAAGGTTGATGTAGAAAGACTTCTTGTTCTTGATGAACAAAAACGTGCTCTTCAACATGAAATTGATGATCTTCGTGCACTTCGTAACCAAAAGTCAAAGGGAAAACCAACAGAAGAAGAAATTACAAAAATGCGTGAGGTCGGTGACAACATAAAAAATCTTGAGGAAAAGATGTCATCTATTGAAATAGAACTGAATGAGATTCTTTTAATGATTCCAAATTTGACACACCCTGATTCTCCAATTGGTGGGGAAGAAGATTATACCGTGATATATACCAATAAGGAGCCAAATAAATTTTCTTTTGAGACAAAGGATCATGAAGAACTCATGACCAATTTGGATATGATAGATTTTGAACGTGGGGCAAAAGTTGCTGGCTCAAAATTTTATTTTTATAAAAATGATGGTGTTCGAATGAATCAAGCTCTTATTAACTATGGAATGGATATTCTCTCAAAGCATGGATATATTCTTCTCGAAACACCAGACGTAGCAAAACAAGAAATCCTTATTGGTGCGGGATTTAATCCTCGTGGAGCAGAAACACAAGTATATAACATTGAGGGAACAGACTTGTGCCTTATTGGAACAGCAGAAATAAGTACACTTGGATATCATGCAAATGAAGTTTTAGACCTTTCACATGGACCAATTAAATATGCAGCTATTTCTCACAGTTTCCGTACAGAAGCTGGCGCCTATGGAAAGACCAGCAAAGGACTGTATCGTGTTCATCAATTCACAAAACTTGAGATGTTTATTTTTTCTAAACCAGAAGATAGTGAAAAACTTCATGAAGAACTCTTGAGTATTGAAAAAGAAATTTGTGATGGACTCGAAATTCCTTACCGTGTTATTGACATCCCAACAGGGGACCTTGGTGGGCCAGCATACCGCAAATATGATATTGAAGCTTGGATGACCATGAAAAACGATTATGGCGAAATTACAAGCACTAGCAATTGTACAGATTACCAAGCAAGACGCTTGAATATTAAATATACAAAGGAAGACGGAACAAAAGAGTATGTGCATACACTCAATGGTACTGCAGTTGTCCTTAGTCGTTTTCCAATTGCACTTGCAGAAAATCATCAACAAGAAGATGGTAAAATTGCTGTGCCACAGGCTCTTCAAAAATTTATTGGTAAAACAATCCTTGGCTAACTATGCCACATTATACATCAGAATATAAAACACAAAACACAAAACCACCTCTGTGGAAATTCTGGTTGCATGAAAGCAGGCATCGCAAGGATGCTTCCTGGAAAAAAAGCCAAAATCCTTTTAATATCTCCACAGATGATGGACTCGGAACAAGAAAAAAGATATACATTGCTATTATCCTCTTTTCTTTTATTGGAATATGTTATACTCTTTTGTTCAATGAGTTTTTTCATGTACAAAAAGTAGAAATACAAGGAAATGACCGCATTACCAAACAGGAACTCATAGATACTGTCATTGGTATTACTCGTTATAATAAACTCCTCTTTTTACCTGGAGAAAGCTACGTATTGGTAAATACGAATGAAATACGAGATATATTGATGAAAAAATATCCACTCAATTCAATTACTGTAAAAAAGACCTTTCCAAATCTCCTTACCATTGAGCTTACAGAAAAAATATCTACGGTAATTTACGATAATGGATATCAATATGCATATATTGGAACAGATGGAAAAATCATTGAACTTCTTGAGAAAGTAGGGGAGGATGAATGGGAAATACAGTACCAAATGGCAACTACCACGAATGAACAAGGAAATGTAGTTGAGGAAAAGAGAGAAGTATTGAGAATACATGAGCCAAGTGCAACACTTCTGAATACAAAATACGGAAATTATCCAATTATTTATCATGAAGGGCAGGGGACTGAAATTCATATAAATGACACCCTCTTTAATGATGATACTATTTTGAAAGTAATTGAAATTTATCATGCAGTAAACACTTTTCCTGATTTGCAATATAAATATGTACATATAGAAAACGATTCAAAGGATCTTCTTTTATATACAAAAAATGGTTTAATTATACGATTTACAGGAAGAAATGATATCAAGCAACAACTGGAATACCTCAATATATTTTTCGCAAATAATAAGACAGCCAAAGAGTACATAGACCTCAGATATGATGGAACAATATATTGGAAATAATCCACTTGATGAAAATTTTTCCTTATGATATAGTAAGGGAACCTTACAGTAATATTTAATCTAATTCTAATAGTATGGAAGAAAATACAAATCCAAAACACCCTATAGTACGAGCTTTAAATGAGCTTGAGCCAGTACATACCTTTGCTCTTGGTATCATCAGTGGGCTTCTTGTCCTCTGTACAGTAGGTTTTTTCATCCTCTTGGGGAATGTACTCAAATCTGATGAAACACTCGCTGGCAATGATACTGTTGTAAAAGAAGATCCCAAGGATCAAGTGGTAGACACCGGTAAAGGATACACTCTTACAGCAGTAGACACAAAAGTTGATCAAATTCGTGGAAATAAAAATGCAAAAATTACCATTATTGAATACTCAGACACAGAATGCCCATTCTGTAACAGATTCCATACAACCATGAAAAAAATTATGGATAATTATGGGGATCAAGTACGTTGGGTACTTCGCCATAATCCACTTGATGGACTTCATGCAAATGCAAGAAAAGCTGCTGTTGCAGAAGAATGTGCTGGAGAACAAGGCAAATTCTGGGAACTTGCTGACTATCTCTACAATACAGTTGCAACCAATGGAAAATTGGATGGAACACAATTTAAGACCTACGCAAGTGCTGTTGGCCTCAATACATCAAAATTTGAGACCTGTCTCAACTCAGGAAAATATGATAGTAAAATATCTCGTGATCAAGCAGACGTACCACAACAAGGAACACCATTTAGTGTCATAGTTGGACCAAATGGGGAAGAGACCCCTATCAATGGTGCTCAACCTTATGAGGCTGTAGAACAAGCTATTAAAGCACTACTCTAGTACAATATAAAGATATAATAAAAAAGAGGAATATAATTTCCTCTTTTTTATTTGGTAATAATATCTTTGCCATATCTATGTGTCGCACAATATGTAGTATATTTTTTCATTGGAAAAGAGAGGGGATTGTGTGAGATATTACAATTATTGACATCAACACAGCTATTACAATGAACGAATATATAATTCATCATGGAAACATATACAGAATTCTAAAGAGAAAAAATAATTTTAAAAAAATTATAAAAAAATATATAACTGATAAATGAAATAGTATTTTTATACAAAAGTATACAGTATTTGGCTAATCACAGCGGTTTTCTGTATAAGTCACTGGTATGTTTATACCTGTATTTTTGAAGTCTCTTTCTGTTGCGTCGCATAAGATATATTATGCGACGCGTTATTTATCCTATAAATAAAAGAAAGAACCCAGTAGGTTCTCTCATACAAAAAGGTGGAAATATATTGTCCTCTCCCCTTATTTATTCTTGATTAGGGACATCAAATACTTGTCCTGAAATCATTGTCAGTGGAACAAACAAAAACTTATACGTTGCTCCACAGGTACACTGAAAATGAATTGTTTGTGTTTCAGTTGATCCATTTGATGCCATTCGCATTACACGACCATCCCCACACGAACAATCTCGAATGGTGTCCCCCACCACAATGCAAATTTTTGGTAAACCATTTTGAATTTTTATTTCTCCCATGATCCAACTCCATGTTTGGTTGTAAATACAAAGTTAATCATCATGTGTCGTAAAATTTCAATGCCAGGTCCTTTCGGCCTGGCTATGATGGGTTGTCCCCTCTTTTACCTTCTGCCCATGGAACGGGACGGCCGTGAGCCCTTACGACCTTCGCGTGTACATGGTTCTACTTTTTCTCGATCTTGCCTTTTGTGATGGCGATGAAGTGTTGCCACCGCACGTGTTCCTTCATCAAGTCGACTAAGGGTAGTGATGACAGTCTCACCATCATCAACCTCAACCGGCTCGACCTTGATTTCTGCTGGAGGAGTTGAAACCTTCTTCTTCCCCTTTTATTGTACTAAAACAAAAGTTATTTGTCAAAAAAAAGAAATGTGTTTATGCACATTCCTTTTATCTTCAATATATTTTTACTTCTTTTTCGCTGCTTCAATGAATGCACGAAACAATGGATGCGGACTCATTGGACGTGATTGAAATTCCGGATGAAACTGTGTTCCAACAAAAAATGGATGATCAGTGAGTTCTACAATTTCCACCAGGTTAGACTCTTCATTTATACCAGCAATTTTGAGTCCAGCATTTTCTATAATTTCTCTATACTCATTATTAAATTCATATCGATGGCGATGTCGTTCTGAAATATATTCTTCATTATATGCTTCGTATGTTTTTGTTCCTTTTGTTAACAGACAATTATATGCTCCAAGCCTCATCGTACCACCATAACGATTTTCTGAGACATTTTCTTTTTGAAGTGGATTAATATGGATAATTGGATCAGGCGTGTTTGGATTAATTTCTACAGTATTGGCTTCTTTTTTTCCAACAACATTACGAAGAAATTCCACACAAGCAAGTTGCATGCCATAACAAAGGCCTAAATATGGTATTTTATTTTCTCTTGCAAATTGTATTGCTTTAATAACACCTTCAATACCACGTGAACCAAAACCACCAGGAACAATTATTCCAGCATATTCCTTTAATTCATCTACTTTTCCTGGATTGGATTCATACTCTTCTGAATCTATCCAAGTAAGCTGTGGATGACAATTATGAAAGTACGATGCATGTTTTATTGCTTCTATAACAGAGATATATGAATCTGAGAGAGTATAATCCCCTGTTCCAAAATATTTTCCAACGACAGCGACACGAACAATATTATCTTTTTGTACAGATTTTTTATAAAAATCTTCCCAAAATGACATGTCAGATTCTCGTTCATGAAGATCAAGAACACGCAAAAGCTTATTTCCTAAATCTTGTTTCTCAAAATTCAATGGCACTTTATATATGGAATCAACATCCGGAGCAGAAATACAATTTTCTTTGGATACTCCGCAAAAAGTAGCCAATTTTTCTTTTCGTGGCTCATCCAGTTCCTCTGCCCCACGTGCTATGATAATATCTGGATTTATTCCTGCTTGATTCAATTGACGTACAGCATGTTGTGTTGGTTTTGTTTTCATTTCACCCAAGTGTCCTGGAATTGGCAAATAACTCACAATCACACATGCGACATCCTTTGGATTCTTGAGCTTCATCATACGAGCGGCTTCAAGGAAGAGAATATTCTCATACTCCCCTACTGTTCCACCAATTTCTATCATGGTGATGTCGGCTTCATGATTTCTTTGTGCTTTTTCTATTCTATCAATAATTTCTTCTGGAATATGTGGAACGACTTGTACACATTTTCCTTTATACTTCATGGCACGTTCATTTTCTATCACGGTTTGGTATACTCTCCCCGTTGTCATGTAATTCATTGAAGTGAGATCGACATCCAAAAAACGCTCATAATTTCCCATGTCTTGATCGGTTTCATCTCCATCAATAGTCACAAATACTTCTCCATGCTCTGTTGGATTCATGGTACCAGCATCAACATTCACATAGGGATCAGCCTTGAGGGCGGTTACCCGAAATCCTTTGGATTTAAAAATTGCTCCTAGGGATGATGAAGTTACCCCTTTTCCAACTCCACTGAGTACTCCTCCTACAATGAATATATACTTTGGATTTCCTTTCATAGAATGAATAATAAATAAAAAATAATAATTAAAAGATAAAACCACGTTTACCGTGGTTCAATATTTATTGAGAGTGAAGACAATTCACCAGCAATTCGGATACCGACTTTGACATTCCCGATTTTCTTAATCGGTTCATCAAGGACGACATTCTTTTCATTCAGTTCGAGCCCATATTGGCGAAGGAGTGCCTCACAAATGTCTTTTGAAGAGATAGAGGCATAAAGACTTCCTGTTTCATTGGTCTTTCCTTTTATGGTAAGTGTCAATGTCTTTAATCTCCGTGCCAGCTTTTCATGCTCTTTCTTTTCTCTTTCAAGAAGCTTGAGTTTCTTTTCTTCTTTCGCATCACTTTGCTCAAAATTCCTTTGAGTTGCTGGTTTGGCGAGACCTTGCTTGATAAGGAAATTCCTTGCAAAGCCATCTGACACCTCTGTTATTTGTCCTTTATTCCCGGTTCCGGGAACATTCTGTATAAGAAGTACTTTCATAAAAATCAAAAAATAGTCGTTTCTAACTCATAAGACAATTATACAGGAAAAAGGAGACATTGACAATATCCCCTTTTTTTGCTAAAATTAGATACATAGATAATTAATACTATCATTTATCCTATGAAATCAGGATTTGTGGCTATTGTAGGCCGTTCAAACGTTGGAAAATCTACCCTTTTAAATACTCTCGTAGGCACCAAAATTGCAGCTACGAGCTTTCGTGCACAAATGACACGCCACAACATCCACGGCGTTTTAAACATGCCTGAGGGGCAAGCTGTGTTCATTGACACACCAGGAATGCTCAAGGGAGATAAAAGTATCCTCACAAAGAAACTTCTCCATAAAATTGAAGAGGCCCTTTCTGAAATAGACGTCATTGTATATGTAGTTGATCCTTCTCGTGAAATTGGCGAAGAAGAAAAAGCCATGATTGCCTTAGTGCGTCATATTGAAAAACCAAAAATTTTGGTCATCAATAAAAGTGATTTAGAAAATGAAGATAGAAAATTTGAAGAAGATTATGATTTTATGAGTAAGGATTTTGATGCGACCTTTAAAATTTCTGCACTCCGTGGAAGCCACATCACCCCACTCAAAGAAAAAGTCATGGAATATCTTCCAGAAGGAGAACAAATGTATCCAGATGATCAGCTTACGAATGTAGATAATTATTTCTGGATTGCTGAAATAATTCGTGAAAAAGCATTTTCAATATTAAATAAGGAAATCCCCTACTCTGTGAATGTTGAGGTAGAGGAAGTAAAAGAAAAAGATGACCTTATTTCTATTACAGCTAAAATTCTTACAGATGCAGAACGATATAAAAAGATGATTATTGGAAAAAATGCTTCTGTTATTAAAGAAATTGGACAACTTGCACGAAAAGAACTTGAGCAAGCAACAAATAAAAAAGTATACCTTGACCTTCAGGTAGCAGTAGATATTCATTGGGTAGAAAGAATATAACAAAGGTACAAAAAAAACGGCAATTGCCGTTTTTTTATTTTACCAGTCTTGTACCAGATAACTCACAGGGTTTACTGGAATACCATTTTTACGTACTTCAAAGTGCAAATGTGGTCCAGTCACGAAAGGTCCAGCTCCTACAGTACCTGGTGTACCTCCAGAGTATCCAATAATATCCCCTCGAGTCACAAATTGTTCTTCTGACACGACAATTTTACTCATATGCCCATATACTGTGGCCATTCCGCCTGGATGGATAATCATGACATAGGCATAACAGCTTGAATTACTACAGCTCTTTGCACGAGCTACATATCCGGTTCCAGCTGCACGAAGCGGTGTTCCTTGAGAGGCGCGGATATCTATTCCATTATGTTCGAAAACATGTCGATATGGATAATCTGGATCATGGAATCTTGAAGTAATATATCTACTATCTGTTGGC
>JAZDMW010000004.1:0-12659 GCA_043800545.1 Candidatus Magasanikiibacteriota bacterium
GATCAGGTTTCTGATCCAGAATTGATTGACTTAGTAGAAGAAGAAGTAAGAGATCTTCTAAAGAAATACGAATTCCCAGGAGATATTACTCCTATTATCCGTGGTTCAGCATTGAAAGCATTGGAAAATCCAAATGATGAAGCTGCTGCTAAACCAGTGCTTGATCTTTTGAAGGCTCTTGATGAATATATCCCAACTCCAGTACGTGCCTTGGATAAGGACTTCCTTATGCCTATTGAAGACGTTTTCTCAATTGAAGGACGTGGTACTGTAGTAACAGGTCGTATTGAACGTGGTGTTATCAACATTGGTGACGAAGTTGCTATCGTTGGTATGAACCCAGAAATTTCAAAAACAACCGTTACAGGTATTGAAATGTTTAACAAATCTCTTGGACGTGGTGAAGCTGGTGACAATGCCGGTGTTCTCCTTCGTGGTACAAAGAAAGAAGACGTTCAACGTGGTCAAGTTCTTGCAAAAGCAGGTTCTATCACTCCACATACTGAGTTTGAAGCACAATTGTATGCTTTGACAAAAGAAGAAGGTGGACGTCATAAACCATTCTTTAATGGATATAAACCACAATTCTATATCCGTACAACTGACGTAACTGGAGAAGTTACTTTGCCAGCTGGAACAGAAATGGTTATGCCTGGAGATACTATTAATGTTAATATTAAATTAATCGTACCTGTTGCTTTGGAAGAAAAAATGCGTTTTGCTATCCGCGAAGGTGGTAGAACCGTTGGTGCAGGTGCAGTAACAAAAATTATCAAATAAATAAACGTGAGGCAGGAGACATTTCTCTCCTGCCTTCTGTTTACCTAAGTTCTTTTATTAAGTTATGTCACAAACAGCAAAGACAACTGAAAAGAAAGGTGAAGAGCAAGCTGGAGGACCAAAAGTTCGAATTAAAATTCGTGCTTTTGATCACAAAATCATTGATAGTGCTACAAAGACTATCATTGACACAGCAGAAAGAAATGGAGCAAAAGTCGTTGGACCTATTCCACTTCCAACACATACTGATAAATTCAGTGTGAACCGAGCAACTTTTGTCCATAAGACAGCTGCAGAACAGTTTGAAATGCGTACACATAAACGCCTTATCGACATTTTGAATCCAAATGCCAAGGCCGTAGACGCACTCATGAATTTGAACCTTCCAAGTGGTGTAGATGTAGAGATCAAGATGTACTAAGAGAATCGCAGTTTTTCTCTTTACACAGCAAATTTTCCTTTCCTTGTCCTCAAGGGGGATGTTTGCTATTGACATACTTACAAAAATAGTGTAAAATAGCGTCAGCTATAAAACAAACAAACTATCTGCACTTCAACACAAATAAGATTCCTACTTAAAAGAGGTAGAGAAAAACATTTGAAGCGAGGTGGCGATAGACGAGGTATTAAACCAAATACAGTCACAATTTAGCCAAATGAAGCAAAAATACATATTTTTTGTTGCAAAAAGGCTAGAAAGGGATACTCGTCTTGCCAACTTTCGTGTAAGATGACAAACCCTTTCTAGTTTTTTATTTAAGGCGGTTATACTGAAATATGAAATTCATAATCGGAACAAAACAAGGAATGACTCAGGTCTTCAGAGAAGACGGAACTGTTGTACCAGTAACACGTGTACAATCAGGCCCTTGTGTCATTACACAAGTAAAAACACAAGCACGTGACGGTGTGAGCGCTGTTCAAGTTGGTTTTGGTGAACAAAAAGCTTTCAGAATCAATAAAGCACAACGCGGACATCTCAAGGACCTCACTGTTCGTCATCTTAAAGATTTCAGAACAGAAGACAATCATGGACTCAATGTAGGTGACACTTTTAGTGTTGCTGTTTTTGATAAAGGAGAAAAAATTCAAGTCGTTGGTACATCAAAAGGAAAAGGTTTCCAAGGTGTTGTAAAACGTCATGGATTCCATGGAAGTCCTGCAACTCATGGACACAAAGATCAGCTTCGTATGCCTGGAAGTCTTGGCGCTGGTGGTGTTCAACGTGTGTTCAAAGGAAAACGTATGGGCGGACACATGGGTGATGCACAAGTCACAGTAAAGAATCTTGAAATTATTGAAGTACATCCTGAAACAAATGAAATTTTTGTAAAAGGTGCTGTCCCAGGAGCACGTGGAGGTCTCCTTTTCCTTTCTACACCAGATGGAAATATCGAGATTATCACACAAACAGCTCCAGTAACAGAAGAGGCTCCAAAAGAAGAAAAGGTTGAAGAGCCAAAGGAAGAAATTTCTGGAGAAGATAATAAATAATCGGATTTCTATAGTATGGCAACAACTAAAGTATACAATTTACAAGGAAAAGAAGCTGGAACTGTAGAACTTGCAGATGCAGTTTTTGGAGTAAAAGTAACTCCTACCCTTATTCACCAAGTATATCTTGCGCTTGAAGCAAATGCTCGCGAACCTTGGGCTGATACAAAAAATAAAGGTGAAGTAAGTGGTGGTGGTAAAAAACCTTGGAAACAAAAAGGAACAGGACGTGCTCGTCATGGTTCTATTCGTTCACCTCTTTGGAAGGGTGGCGGTGTGACTTTTGGTCCACTTACAGAACGAAATTATAAACAAAAAATAAATAGAAAAATGAGTCAAAAGGCAGTCACAATGTGTTTGTCAGATAAGCTTTCAAATGCAAAAATGATTGTTCTAGAAAATTTTGACCTTTCAGGTAAGACAAAAGAAGCTTCAGAAATGCGTAATGCACTTGCAGGAGCAGGAAAGTCAACCCTTATTTTATCAGAAAAGCAAAATGAGAATTTAAATCTTGCAACAAGAAATCTTCCAAATGTTCATGTACAACGCACTCAAGATGTAAATGTTGTAGATCTTCTTCATCACCAATATGTTATTGTTTCCAAAGATGGTGTGAAGGCTCTTGAAGATCGTTTTGTGAAATAATTAAATAGCAAATATGGGTATTCTAAAGAGAACAAAAAAGACAGAAGAGGAAACTCAAAAAAATGAGGCTCCTGTTAAAGATACCAAGAAAAAAGTTTCTGAAAAGAAAGCTACTCGTGAGGTAAAGGGTGATGCTTACAAAATTCTTGAACATACTCTTGTAAGTGAAAAAACAAATCGTTACGAAGCTGATGGAAAATATACTTTCCTCGTAAGTTCAGAAGCAAATAAAGTTGAGGTTAAAAAAGCTATTAAAGCACTTTACGGAATTACTCCTAAATCTGTAAACATGATAAATGTTGAAGGAAAGAAAAAACGTTTTGGACGTGCTTTGGGAAAACGTAAAGATTATAAAAAAGCTATTGTAACTGTAAATAAAGGCGATAAATTAAATGTCCATGTTGGACTCTAATGCTAGGCCTTAATTAAGCTATATGTCAGTAAAAGTATACAAACCAACGACAGCAGGACGACGCAAGTCAAGCGTACAAGACTTTTCAGATATCACAAAAACTCGTCCAGAAAAGTCACTTATTGAAAAACTTCAGAAGAATTGTGGAAGAAATAATCAAGGTATCATTACCATACGTCATCGAGGGGGCGGAGTAAAGAAATTTTACCGTATTATTGATTTCAAACGTCAAAAGTTTGATATGGTGGCTGAAGTTCTTGCTATTGAATATGATCCAAATCGTGGACCAAGAGTTTTATTGGTTCAATACGAAGATGGAACAAAATCATATATCCTTGGCTATGAAGGAGCTAAAGTAGGTGACAAAGTAGTGTCATCAGCTTCAGGTGATGTGGAACCAAAAAATGGAAATAGAATGCCATTAGAAAAAATTCCACTTGGTTTGTTTGTATACAACATTGAACTTCGTCCAGGAAATGGTGGCCAAATTGCACGTGGTGCAGGGAATGGTGCTCAACTCTTGGTAATTGAAGGAAAATATGCTCAAGTGAAACTTCCTTCAGGTGAAGTACGCATGATTGCAAAAGAATGTATGGCTACTATTGGTAAAATCGGAAATTCTGATTACCAACTCGTACGTTACGGAAAAGCAGGAAGATACCGAATGAAAGGTTGGAAACCTACGGTAAAAGGAAAGAACATGAACCCAGTAGACCATCCACACGGTGGTGGTGAGGGTCATAGTCCTATCGGTCTCAAAGGTGGTCCAAAGACTCCTTGGGGAAAGAAAGCTCTTGGTGTTAAGACTCGAAAGAAAGGAAAGTGGAGTGACAAATTTATTGTAAAACGTCGAAAGAATAAGAAAAAAGATTAAGCATAATGTAAAATTTTATAAATAAAGTATGTCTAGAAGTCTTAAAAAAGGGCCATACATTGATCCAAATATTGTAAAGAAAGTAGAAAAGGCAAAAGCGGAAGGATCAAAAAAGCCTATAAAAACATGGTCACGAGCATGTGTCATTTACCCAGACATGGTTGGTCTTACTTTCGCAGTTCATAATGGTAAGGATTTTATTGAAGTGCTTATCGATGAAAATAAAGTTGGACACAGACTTGGTGAATTTTCTCCAACAAGAAAATTCGTGAATCACGGTGGTAAATCATCAAAAGCAGCAGCAGAGTAATTATTATACATTCGAGTTATACGAAATATAAAGTATGAATCAAGCAATAGCAAAATTGAGAAATCTTCGAACGAGTGCTCGAAAGGCAAGAATGGTGGTTGATCTCATTCGAGGAAAGCATGTTGATGAGGCTGTGAATCAGTTAGGATTTTCAAAGAGACATGCTTCACGCCCAGTATTGAAGCTTCTTGAATCAGCAATTGCAAATGCCGTTCATAACCATAATCTTAAAAAAGAGACATTGGTTGTGAAGACAGCATTTGTTGATGAAGGAAAAATTCTCTACCGATGGATGCCACGCGCATTCGGACGTGCAACACCACTTCGTAAGCGTCTTTGTCATATCACTCTTGTTCTTGAGGGTGAAGAAAATACAACAAAGCCTGCAGACGAGACAAAAAGTACAAAAAAGGCAGCTGAAAAGAAAGTAATGAAGGCAGAAAAGAATGAAGGAAAAGAAATTGAAGCGCCTCAAAATAATAAAGCTGAAAATTAATAGAAATATATGGGTCACAAAGTCCATCCGAAAATTCATAGAACACAAGTTATATATACTTGGGATTCAAAATGGTATGCTGGAAAGGAATATGCAAAGCATGCTGAACAGGATGTGAAGATTAGAGAATATCTCATGAAGACATTCAAAGATGCTCACATTGATTCAATTGGTGTTGAACGCGGTCCTAAGAATATGACGATTACTATATTGGCTGCAAAACCAGGCTTCCTTATCGGACGCGGTGGTCAAGGTCTTGAAGATCTTCGTAAAAATATAGAGCGACAATTTCTTCAAATGGCACTTAAGGTTCGTTTGAATATTAAAGAAGTTCGTAATCCTGCAATATCTGCTTCTGTGGTAGCACAGACAATTGCGAGTGATATCGAACGTCGTATGCCATTTAGACGCGTGATGAAACAAACAATTGAACGTGTTATGAAGGCTGGAGCACTTGGAGTGAAGGTAAGTATGGCAGGACGTTTGAATGGTGTGGAAATTGCACGCCGTGAATCACTTGCTGCAGGAAAAGTACCTTTGATTACACTCAGAAGTGATGTCGATTATGCATACGTTGTGGCTCAAACATTATTTGGTAAAATCGGAGTAAAAGTTTGGATATATAAGGGAATGGTATTTGGAAGAAAAGATAAATTTGCTGAAGCTGAAAATGAAGAATTTAAAGGTCATAAGACGGATAAACCAAGAAGAAGATTTAAAAAAGTGAGTAAATAGTAAGATATGCTGACTCCAAAAAAAGTAAAACATAGAAAATGGCACAAGCCAAGACGTATGAATAAGGGTGTCGCAACTCGTATGACTACAGTTGCTTTTGGATCACATGGTCTTGTTGCTCTCGATCACACTTGGGTTGATTCACGTCAAATTGAAGCAACTCGTAAAGTGCTTACTCGTTTCGTAAAACGTGGTGGTCAAATCTGGATCCGAATTTTCCCTGATCGTCCAGTTACTCGAAAAGGATCAGAAATTCCTATGGGAAAAGGAAAAGGTACTCCGGAATTTTATGTAGCTACCGTAAAACCAGGAACAGTAATGTTTGAAATAGGTGGTATTCCTGATGATCAAGCTGTAGAAGCTCTTCGTCAAGCGGGACATAAGCTTCCTACAAAGATTAAAGTTCTTAAAAAGATTTAGGATATGGATTATAATGAACTTACAACCAAAACTATTGCTGAGCTTCATGATATGCTTCGTCAGAAACGTGAAGAAGTACGTGAGCTTCGATTTAAGATTTCAGAGAATCAACATGCAAATGTTCGTGAAATCCGAAAAGTAAAGCAGGACGTAGCACAAATAATGACTGCTTTAAACACTAAGAATAAATAAGTATTATGGCGACTCCTAACAAACAAAATATAGCCAAGGAAGTAGAGAAACAACATCGTCAATTTGAAGGTGTTGTTGTGAGTGCCAAGGCAAATAAGACTGTGAGTGTTTTGGTCGAGACACGGAAGATGCATCCAAAATACAAAAAGCAATACACAGTTTCTAACAAATATCCTGTGCACGATGAAAAGGGTCTTGCAAAAGATGGTGATACTGTTTTGTTTGAAGAGTGTCGTCCTTTAAGCAAGACAAAACGATGGAAACTTGTTAAAATCGTTAAGAATGCTTAAGGATATATAGTAAAGAAATACGTATGATTCAAGCTCGATCAATATTGAATGTTGCAGATAACAGTGGCGCAAAAAAGCTTGCGTGTATTAAGGTTCTTGGTGGATACAAGAAGCGTTATGCACGTATCGGCGATATTATCACTTGTAGTGTGAAAGAAGCAGTACCACGTGGTGCTATCAAGAAAGGTGAAGTTGTTCATGCTGTTATCGTAAGACAAAGAAAGGAACAAAGAAGAACCGATGGTACTTATATTCGTTTTGACGAAAATGCAGTAGTTATTATCGATCAAAAAAATAAAGAACCAAAGGGAACCCGTATTTTTGGACCTATTGCTCGTGAACTTCGTGCAGAAGGTTTCCAGAAAATCATTTCACTTGCTCCTGAAGTTCTTTAATTGCGTTAATTAAATAGAATATGAAAATAAAAACAGGTGACAATGTAGTGGTGCTTTCTGGAAAAGATAAAGGAAAAACAGGAAAAGTCGTTCAAGTTATTGAAAGTCTCAGTAAAGGACGAACTTTCGCTGTCGTTGAGGGTGTAAACAAAATGAAACGCCATTTAAAAACACGACGCGCTGGTGAAAAAGGTCAAATTATAGAGCTTGACGGACCAGTTGATATCAGTAAAGTGCAACTTGTTGACCCAAAGACAAATAAACCAACACGAGTTGGATTTAAGATCGAAGGGAAAACAAAGAAAAGAGTTGCAAAAAAATCTGGTGAATTCATTGATTAATAATTATTACCTATGTCAAGGCTATACGAAAAATACAAAAAGGATGTTGTGCCTGCGCTGAAGGAAACTTTTGGTTACAAAAATATCATGCAAGTTCCAAAGGTAGACAGTGTAACGGTAAACGTCGGTTACGGACGAAACCATAAAGATAAAGGGTATATTGAGAATATTGAAAAAACACTTGCAATTATCACTGGACAAAAACCAGTTCATAATAAAGCTCGTGTTTCAATTTCAAACTTTAAGATTCGTGAAGGAGTTCCGGTCGGAGTATCAGTAAAACTTCGTGGAAACAGAATGTATGACTTTCTTGATAAACTTGTGAGTATCGATCTCCCACGTGTACGTGATTTCCGTGGTTTGAATGTAAATGCTTTCGATAAGCAAGGAAATTATAGCATTGGTCTTAAAGAAAATATTGCTTTCCCTGAAATTACCGTAGATTCAAGTGAGAAGATTCATGGTTTGCAAATTGTTATCAAGACGACAACAAAGAGCAAAGAAGAAGGAAGAGTACTTCTTGAACAACTCGGATTTCCATTTAATAAAGATTAATATGGCTACACAAGCACAAATAGCAAAATCAAATCGAAAGCCAAAGTTTAGCACTCGCACTGTTCGCAGATGTTGGAAGTGCGGACGCAAGCGCGGTTATATGCGCAAGTTTAATCTTTGCCGTATTTGTTTCCGAGAATTGGCAAACGATGGAAAACTTCCAGGTGTACGTAAGTCAAGCTGGTAGTAAATTATTAAATAACATGAATTATCATATTAATTAATTGAGATTATGATGACAGATCCAATTGCAGACATGCTTACACGTATCCGTAATGCATACATGGCAAAAAAAGATTCTGTAGAAGTTCCTTTTTCAAAATTGAAAAAAGGAATTGCAGAAATTCTCATGCGTGAAGGATATATTACAAGTGTAATAGAAAATGGTGAAGAAGGTACTGTGAAGAAAACACTTGTATTGGATTTAAAATATGTAAACAATCGTCCTGCTGTTCAAGCTATCAATAGAGACAGCAAACCAGGACATAGAAAATATAGTAAATCTACAGAAATGCCAAAAGTGTTAAATGACTTTGGGATTGCGATTGTTTCAACACCAAAGGGACTCATGACCAATAAGGAAGCACGTAAGCAGAATATTGGTGGTGAGGTAATTTGTTCAGTATACTAGGCCGTTCGGGGTTCAGGGTTTGGAGTTCAGTGATGCAGCTCTCCGAACAGACTACTCTGTAATGGCTCATTGAAAATAATGAACTTAGAACTCAGAACTTCCTATGAAAATAGGAGCCCGATAACCTCGGGACCGAACTATAAGTAAAAAAATATGTCACGTATAGGTAAACAAATCATCAAACTTCCACAGGGAGTCGAGGCAAAACTCGACGGTGGTTCTGTTCGTGTAAAAGGTCCAAAAGGAGAATTAACACGAGCACTTCACAAATTGGTAACAGTAAATATTGTAGACAACACCGTTACTGTTGATGTTGTGAATAAAGAAGAAAAATTTGAACGTTCACTTTGGGGTACATTCGCAGCTCATATTAAAAATATGGTGCTTGGCGTAAGTGAAGGTTTTAAAAAACAAATGGAAATTAATGGAGTAGGTTATAAGGTTGCAATGCAAGGAAAAGACTTGAAGGTTGAAGCTGGATTTTCACATCCTGTAATTTATAAAGCTCCAGCAGGAATAACTATTTCTGTAGAGAAGAATCAAATTACCATTGAAGGTGCTGATATTGAGCTCGTTGGAAAGGTTGCTTCTGAAATTCGAAGTATTCGAAAACCTGAACCATATAAAGGAAAAGGTATTAAATATATCGATGAAATTATTCGTCGTAAAGCTGGTAAAACAGCGAAAACTTAAGAGTACCTGAAATAAATCTATATGAATAAAAGCAAAGTTACAAAACAAGTAAAGCGTGAAAAACGACATGCACGTGTTCGCGCAGTTGTTATTGGTACAGCAGAAAGACCTCGTCTTACTGTATTTCGTAGCCTTACTGGTATGTTTGTCCAAATCATCGATGATACACTTGGAAAAACGCTTGTGAGTGCTCACACAAAGACAGATGTTAAAACTGGCGATGCGGGTGAGAGAAAAGGAAAACTCGCTGTTTCATATTTGCTTGGTCTTGCTTTAGCAGAAAAAGCAAAAACAGCTGGTATTACTACTGTGGTTTTTGATCGCGGTGGTTATAGATACCATGGTCGTGTTCAAGCACTTGCAGAAGGTGCTCGCGATGGCGGTTTACAGTTTTAATTCTCTATAATTAAATCGTTTAGATATGGAAAAAGGACGAAAAAAATTCAAACAAAAGAGCGAAAAGCCTGAGTTTGATCAAAATATCGTAGACCTTGCCCGCGTTACTCGTGTTACCTCTGGAGGAAAGCATTTGAGCTTCCGTGCCTGTGTGGTTATTGGTGATAGAAAAGGACGCGTTGGTTATGGTGTCGATAAAGGAAACGACGTACAGATTGCTGTACAAAAGGCCGTAAATCAAGCAAAGAAAAATATTATCACTGTTCCGATTGTTTTTGGTACTATTCCACATATTGTAGAAGCAAAGTTTAAATCTGGAAAAGTATTGGTAAAACCAGCTCCACTTGGAAGTGGTATTATCGCAGGAAGTGTTATCCGTACAGTGCTTGAAATGTCTGGTGTTCAGAGTGCTTCAGCAAAAATGCTTGGAAAAACAAATAACAAAATTACGAATGTAAAGGCAACTTTTGAAGCGCTTCAAAGTTTTAAACCTGAAGCTGTTGCAAGAGCAAGAGTTTGTGAAGCAAAGAAAAATGAACAAATGGGTATTACAAAAGTTCGTTTGGCTCCTGTTGTTACAGAAACAAAAGAAGTTAAAAAAGCCCCAGCAAGAAGAGCTCCTATAAAAAGAGCACCAAAACCTGCTGAAACACAAGTTAAAAAAGAAGAATAAATGCGTTTAATTAGCAATTTATTGAAGAATATTATTTTATGTCATTAACAGCAAACACAATTTCTTCAAATCCAAAAGCGAAGAAAGCAAATGTGAAGCGTGTCGGACGTGGAAATGGCTCTGGAAAAGGAAGCTATTCTGCACGTGGTATGAAAGGACAACGTTCACGTTCTGGTGGAAAAAGTGGTTTGAAAATAAAAGGTTTTAGACAATCTTTATTGAAGATTCCAAAACTTCGTGGTTTTCATAGTATGTACGACAAAAAACAAACCGTTACTTTGGCAACTCTTAACCGTATTTGCGAAGTAGGTGATGTTGTAACACCATTTTTTCTTGAGAAAAAAGGTGCTATTGCCAGAGCAGATGCTGGTGTAAAAATTGTATCAAAAGGAAAAATCATGAAGAATATTGAAGTACAAGGATGTCTTTTGAGTAAAGTGGCACTTGATGCGATTGAAAAAGCCGGTGGAAAAGTTACTTTTTAAGCAAAAAGTACTCTTATTATTGGAGTACTTTTTAACTTTATATTTGATGTTTTTTTCGTATGGAAATATTCCGCAAAATTTGGAAAGTTAAGGATCTTCGAAAGAGTGTTCTCTTCGTAGTTCTTATGCTCGTCGTTTTTAGAATGGCAGCACATATCCCAGTTCCTGGTATTAACACCGAGAATTTAGGTCAATTCCTTCAAAATAACCAAATTTTAGGACTTTTGAATGTTTTCTCCGGTGGTACTATTGAAAATTTTTCAGTCGTCATGCTTGGTGTTGCACCATACATTACTGCTTCTATCATTTTTCAATTGTTGACAATGGTTCTCCCAAAATTTGAAGAAATGAGTAAAGAAGGAGAAGCTGGACAAGCAAAAATTAATAACTACACACGTATTACTGCAGTTCCTCTTGCACTTCTTCAAGCTTTTGGTTTGATTAAGCTTCTTTCAAGTTCACAAGCTGGTGTTTTTGATGCTCTTACAACCTTTAAGTTTGTAAGTATTATGATTACAGCAACTGCAGGTACTATTTTCCTCATGTGGATTGGTGAGCTCATTACAGAAAAACGTATTGGAAATGGAATTTCAATTCTTATTTTCTCTGGTATCGTTGCAGCCCTTCCAGGTGTTGTACAAAATATTATTGTAAACTATAATCAAGCTGACTTTTATAATTATTTTTTCTTCGCAGTAATCGCTGTTATTACGATCGTTGGTGTTGTATTTATTAGTGAAGGACAAAGAATGATACCAGTCAATTATGCTCGTGCTGTCCGTGGTGGACGCGCTGCTGGAAGTTCTGTATCCAATCTCCCTCTTCGTGTGAATATGGCTGGCGTGATTCCAATTATCTTCGCTATTTCATTGGTGCTTATGCCTTCAATGATTGCACAATTTTTCATCAATAATACCGGTGCAATTGGAGATATCTCAAAAAAAATAATTGAACTCTTCAACAACCAATTATTTTATGGAATTATCTATTTCGTATTTGTATTTGGTTTTACCTATTTCTATACTGCTGTTATATTCCAACCACAAAAGATTGCTGAAAATCTTCAAAGACAAGGTGCTTTTATTCCAGGTATTCGTCCAGGGAAGCAAACAGAAGAATATTTGAGTCGTATCATGAGTCGTCTCGTATTTTCTGGAGCTATTTTCCTTGCTGTGATTGCGGTTCTTCCTTTAATTTTGAAGGCCTTTACAGGAACACAGTCTCTCGCTCTTGGTGGTACAGGTCTTTTAATCGTAGTAAGTGTTGCAATTGATATTGCACGACAGATTGAGGCACAGATGACTATGCATGAATACGATAGAGTATCATAAAAAATGCTCTCTCATTTTCAAACAAACAAGGCCTCCTAAAAAAGGGGGCTTTGTAAATTCACAAAAAAATATTATAATATATTCTCAAGGATAAAATTTTTCTATGTCATATAAAGTAATAATTCTCATGGGTATTCCAGGAAGTGGAAAGGGGACTCAGGCAAAATTACTTGCAAAGGAATATGGTTTTGTTCATATTTCAACAGGAGATTTATTGCGTAATTTAGATGCTGATCAAAATGCCAGTATTGAAGAAAAAAAATTATTGAAAAATATGAAAGAAGGACAGCTCGTAGCCGATGATTTGGTTTACAAGTTGGCTTTTCGGGCAATAAAGGAAAATATCGAGAGTGGAAAAGTTGTTATTCTCGATGGAGCGATACGAAGCATTGGACAAGCTGAAGAATACCAGAGATTTTTTTTGAATGAAAATTTGGCAGATAAAATAGTAGTTGTGGATATGAAGTTGTCTGACGAAACCTCATACAAACGGCTTACAAAAAGAAAAGTG
>JAZDMW010000057.1:0-8725 GCA_043800545.1 Candidatus Magasanikiibacteriota bacterium
TTTTACAAAATTTACAAATAGTAAATAATGTAGCAAATAGTAAAACGAATTTACCGATACTCAATAATATTCTTATTTCTGTTGATGAATCAAAAGTAGAATTCTTAAGTACGAATCTTGAAATTGGTATAAAAACACAAGTTCGAGCAAAAATAGACGCTCCAGGAAGAATTGCTGTTCCTGGTAAAATGCTTCATGATTATATAAATTTAGTAACTGACGAAAACATAGAGATATCAACAGCTGGGGAAGAACTGTGTATATCTTGTGATGGATCTGTGACAAAAATGAAAGGAATGGATGCTGAGGATTATCCAATTATTCCTGATGTTACTGAAGGCACAGCATTTACTCTTCTTGCAGATGTTTTTGCGGTATCACTTTCAAAAACCGTCATTGCCTCATCAAAAAGTGATATTCGACCAGAACTTTCTGGAGTGTTTCTTGGTTTCAACAAAGAAAGGCACCCAGGACTCCTTATGGCAGCAACAGATTCGTATCGTTTGGCAGAAAGAAAAATGTCTTTACTCCAAGGAGAAGAAACATTGGAATGTATTGTCCCTGCAAGGGCGGTTCAAGAAATTATTCGCCTCTTGTCTTTGGTAAAAGGTGATTTGAAGGAAAATCAGGTGCGACTTTGGGTAAGTGAGAATCAAATTGGAATTCGTTATGATATGTTTGAATTCAGCTCACGACTCGTGAGTGGTAATTATCCAGATTACGCACAAATTATCCCAACACAGTTTAAAACAGATGTAACTCTCCCTGTAGATGTATTTTTGAAGAAAATAAAAGCAGCAAGTCTCTTTACTACGAGTGGAATCAATGCCATCAAATTGGGAATATCCAGTGAAAAACAGGTCATAAATATATCATCATCAAGTACTCAAGTGGGGGAGCATGCTTCTGTTGTTGAAGCATCTGTCTCTGGAGAAAATAATGAAATTACACTCAATTATAGATATTTATTGGATGGATTGATGAATTTAGATGAAAGCGATTCAAAGTTTCTCGTGAATGGGCCTGATTCTCCTTGTATGATACGTTCAAAAAATAAAGAAGACTATTTGTATATTATCATGCCTATTCGTCAATAAAAAAGTCCTAAGTTAAGAGGAATACTTGACAAAAATTCGGATACCTTGTATACTGTTTTTGCTCTCACGTTAAAGACTTTCGCTCAAGTAAAGTCGTTTAATGTATTTTTATAAACAATAAGGATTATGCCAAATCTCCAAAACGCCAAAAAAGCACTTCGTCAAGCAAATAAACGTGCCGAAGAAAATAAGATTGTGAAGATTGCAATGAAAAAAGCAATAAAAGAAGTTTCAAAGGCTATTCAAGCTGGAGAAAAGGAAATGAAAGCAAAACTTTCATTAGTACAAAAAAAATTGGATAAAGCCGCAAAAAAAGGCGTTATCAAAAAAAATACTGCTTCAAGAAAGTTTTCACGATTGGTAAAACAAGCAAATAAAGTAAAGTAAATAAAAATTCCGGGTAACCGGATTTTTTATTTACTACAGAGTTTTCCTGCAAGAATGTCTACTAACACCTCATCATTTCCACCAGTTTTCAGGTCTTTATCAATTTGTAATAAGTATTGGTAAATTTCTTTCAATTCACGATAGGTGAATTTTTTTAAAAGTGGAATCGTTTTTTTAAATACAAAAGGGTGGAGACCGAGTTTTTTGGGAAGGGTTGAATCCTGCAAATTATATTTTCTCTCTTCTAAATCCTTCATTTCCAGTAAAATTCTCATTTGACGGAGTACCATTGCAAATACATAGTGTGCGTCACGGAGTTTTGTCTGTTCCCGAATCATTGCAAAAATTTGCTTACTTTTTTTCTCGAGAATAGCATCAACCAGGTTAAAGATATTATCGTCTACCTTTTTTTCGAGAAAAAGGTTGATATCATCTAGAGTAATAATTTCTGTGTTTTTATAAGCAAGAATTTGAGAAATTATCCCCGCAGTTTTCCACATATCCCCAGTTGTGTTCTGTGAAAAGTGGATAAGTGCATTTTTTTCTATTTTTCCACCACCTTCAGCAATTTCTTGTTCAATAAATGATTGCAACTGTGGAACAGAAAGAATATCGAATTGCTGAGAAAACTTTTCTTTCTTGAGGATTTCAAATAAATCCTTATTTGTTTTGTTGCGAAAGGTGTCAGTATCTTCCCAGAAAATATAGACATTATCTTCAGGGAGTTTTTTTTCTTGAATACGTTCAATAATATTTTCTTGGAGATTTTTATGTTTTGAAGAAAGAAAGGATTCCAAAACAACCATACGCCTTTCTGCAAGAAAGGGAACCGCAAGAATATGTTCCAGAAGAGTACCCGGTTCTTCCACCTCACAATTGAGAATACTCACGTTCATACCCGAGGGATCTCTTTCAACACGAAACTTTGAAATCATTTTTTTCATTTGTTGCCTACTGCGATAAGTGTCTTTTCCAAAAAGAAAGATAATCATATAAAACCATTGTTTTTTAAGCACACGTATTGTAGCAGAGAAAAGAAAAAAGACAAGTGGATGAAATTTTGGTATAATACATACACAAATATATCTAAAAAAGAAAAATGAATAATATTTTTTTCCAAGTGAGTGTCCTCCTTGGAATAATTGTCAGTATTGCAGCCGTGGTTCGATTTATGAGACAGCCTCTGCTTGTTGCATATATCATCGCAGGAATCGTAGCAGGTCCTCTTTTTTTGAATTTGTTAAATGGTGATAAACAAATGTTTCAGGCATTCGCAGAGTTTGGGGTTGTTCTTCTCTTGTTTGTTGTTGGTCTTAGCTTAAATGTAGAACACATAAAAAGGATTGGAAAAACTTCAGTGATAATTGGGCTCATACAAGTATTGAGTACCTGTATGTTTGGCACACTTCTTTTACAATTTTTTCATATTTCACTTGTTTCTGCTTTGTATATCTCAATGGCAATTACATTTTCGAGTACGGTTATTATTGTGAAACTGTTGGGAGAAAAAAAAGATACTACGACCGTATATGGAAGGCATGTGCTTGGTCTTATGGTCATACAAGATATTATTGCTATTCTTGTGATGGTGGTTTTGGATCAATTTGGTACAGGAAAAGAAATAGTTCCCCTTATAAATATCTTTGTTATAAAAATCATCCTTATTTTGGCAATGGTCTTTTTTTCTGCGAGATATGTTTTGCCTTTTATTTTAGATAGAGTAGCAAAATCAAGTGAATTTCTCTTTATTTTTACTATAGCATGGTGTTTTGGAATGGCAAGCTTTTTATATTGGCTTGGATTTTCTCTTGAGGTAGGTGCCATAATTGCAGGACTTACGTTAGGATCATCTCCCTATGAACCAGAAATAGCAAGTCGTATACGACCACTTCGGGATTTTTTCATTGTCATTTTCTTTGTTATTCTTGGAAGTGAAATGGGATTTGCAAAAGTAAATGAAATACTTATTCCTGCTATCGCAATTATTGTTTTTGTATTAATTATCAAGCCATTTATTTTGTACCGGCTTTTCCGTTTTATGAAATTTACCAGGAGAAACGCATTTCTTTCTGGAATTACCACAGCGCAAGTAAGTGAGTTTGGTTTTATTTTGTTATTTACAGGACAAAGACTCGGTCATATTGATGGTTTTGAAATCCAAACATTCACTCTTGTGGCATTAACCACAATCATTATTTCTTCATACCTCATTACGTATAACGAACAAATATATAAAATGTGTATTCCAATTTTAAATATATTTGGGAAAGACAGGCATGTACAAAGAGAAGAAAGAGCAGAAAAATATGATGCACTCGTTTTTGGTTATCATAGAATGGGTTGGAAGGTCTGTGAAGCATTGGAAAAGACAAAAATGAAATATGCTGTTGTGGATTTTGATCCAAATGTATTATCTAAATTAAAAAGAAAAGGAATAGACTCATTTTTTGGGGATGCTGCTGATGTAGAGTTCTTATCTTCTATTCCTTTTGATAAAACAAAACTTATCATCCTCACCATTCCTGCTGTGGACGATCAGGTGACTCTTATAGAGCATGTGAGGAATATATCGAAGAAGGTCCATATCATTGCAAATGTATACGAAATTGAAGGCCTAGGAGAGTTGTACAAGGCAGGTGCAGATTATGTAATGATGCCTCATTTCCTTGGCGGAAATTGGATTGCTAAGATAATTCTCGATGAGCCACTCACAAAGACAACAATGAAAACATTGAAGAATTTACAGGACGAAGAAATGAAATTACGTTTTCAGTCAGAAATAAACTAAGGTGTGGATAGTTTTACAAATCTATTGACAATGTTTTCTAAATATTGTATATTATTACCTGTTATGGGCCAGTAGCTCATCTGGTAGAGCATCGCCTTTGCACGGCGGGGGTGGCGGGTTCGAGTCCTGTCTGGTCCACCATAACAACATTAGGCCTCGCCATATTGTGGCGAGGTTTTCTAAGCCGAGGTAGCTCAGTGGTAGAGCAGAGGACTGAAAATCCTCGTGTCGGCAGTTCAATCCTGCCCCTCGGCACGTATCGGGTTGTAGCTCAGTTGGCTAGAGCGCATGGTTTGGGACCATGAGGCCGTGGGTTCAAGTCCCACCTGCCCGACAGAAAAAACAAAAAAACTCTATCAACTATGATAGAGTTTTTTTATTCCTCAATGACTTCCTATAAAAGAAAATAATAGTTGGAAGCAGAACGTATGACGTATTTCAGGATACGTTCTGCAAGGTGGTGGGGATTACTCCGGCTCATCGTCCCAGATGGGGGATTCACGGAGTTTTTGAAGGGCCTTCTCTTTGATTTGGCGAACTCTCTCTCTTGATATCTTGAGACGATCACCAATTTGTAGGAGGGTTTCTTCTGGTTCTCCGTCCAGACCGAACAAGCGAACAATAATCTCTCTTGAGCGAGGATCGAGGATGGTGAGGATTTGTTCAACATCAATCCTGTCACCGGAGGATTCTTGGTTGCCCCAAGATTGTGGCGTAATCAGTATGTCGAATATATCGAAGTCATCATCACAATCAGGGTGAGACTTCGGAGTGACATTCCCACGACGAGTTGCGTAGGCCTCTTTTACCCTTGTAGCAGCCGTTGGAGTAAAACCAGCTACCATGATGACTTCATCAAACTCCGGCAGACGGCCGAGAGTTCTTGTGAGACCTTGTTCAGCCCTGTGATATCGTTGGATTTCTTTCCATGCACTCTTTGGGACCCTAACGGTACCCGATTTCATGAGTGCCAGATAGAGAGCAGATCTGACACACCCACAGGCATACGTGGAAAATTTGAATCCGAGTGCTGGATTAAAGCCTTGTACTGCCCTCAAGAATCCCATATGGACAATTTGTCTCAAGTCGGCCTGTTCGATGGATTTATCACAACCGAACAGGCCTCGGTATTGTGATTTTCCCAAAAGCCAAGAAACAAGGTCTTGGTTTTCTCTGACAAACCCCTCGAGATCCGTTGTCCCATTAGGCATTACCATTCCACTCGTGAACCGCTTCATGCTTGTTTGTTGTTGCGTCATCTTCTTGCCCCCCTTCGTAAATTGGAAAAGAACGAATAATGTAATATACGCTCTTTTTGTGATTTTGTCAATATTTGGTATACTGTAACAACTAATAAAAATATATGGGAAAAGATAAATTTACTGCCGTTTGGGTGTCACATAGTTCAATAACAGATTTTTTACAATGTCCGAGATCATATTATTTGAAGAATATATATCGTGATCCACGGACAAATCATAAAATAAAGATCATGAATCCATCCTTAGCACTTGGTCAGATAGTGCATGAGGTTTTGGAATCATTGTCAGTATTGCCAACGACCGAGAGATTTCGTGAGTCTTTGATTGATCGTTTTGAGAAAGCTTGGAAAAAAGTAAGTGGTATACAAGGGGGATTCATTAGTGAAGAACAGGAAAATAAATTTAAAGAACGAGGAAAAGAAATGTTGAGAAGAGTTGTAAATAATCCAGGACCATTAGAAAAACTGGCATTAAAAATACAACAAGACCTTCCAAGTTATTGGTTAAGCGAAGAAGAAAACATTATTTTGTGCGGAAAAGTAGATTGGCTCGAATATTTACAGGAAATTGATTCCGTCCATATAATTGATTTTAAAACAGGAAAAAACAAAGAAGACAAAGAGTCACTCCAACTTCCAATATATAATCTCTTGGTGAGTAATTGCCAAAAAAGAAAAGTAGTAAAGGCGAGTTATTGGTATTTAGAAACAGATAATTTTCCAACAGAAAAAGTACTTCCAAATTTGGAAGAAGCATACGAAAAAGTGTTTTCCATTGCAAAACAAGTAAAACTAGCAAGACAAATCCAGAGATTTAAGTGCCCGCATGGAGAAGGGGGTTGTTTTGCTTGTTCTTCTTTAGAAAAGATTGTCAGAGGTGAAGGAAAACTTATTGGGATTGATGAATATAAAGCAGATGTATATATTTTAGAGGGACAAGAAGGATTAGAGGACGCAGTCATTTTGTAGAATCATAATATGAAAACGGAGTTTTTTGTGGAAGAATTGCTTGTCTGGTATAAAAAAAATGCAAGGAAAGGGTTGCCATGGAGAAAAAACAAAATAACTGCATATGAAGTTTGGGTAAGCGAAATAATGCTTCAACAAACACAAGTTTCTCGTGTTATTGATTATTATCAAAGATTTTTACTTCGTTTTCCGGATATATTTGAATTGGCAAAAGTACAATGGGAAGATTTTTTTCCATATTATCAAGGTTTGGGATATTATGGTCGCGGGAAAAACATGCTCGAAACCGCCAAGGTGATTGTACAAAAATATAATGGAGATTTTCCAAGAAAAAAAGAAGAACTTTTACAACTTCCGGGAATTGGAAAATATACAGCAGAAGCAATTCTTTCTTTTGCATATAACAAAGATGAAATTGCGTTTGATACCAATGTTAAAAAAATCCTTGGAAGATTTTTTTTAGGAAGTAAATTTGAACAAATAAACGAAGATTTTTTTCGTGAACATATTGGTGGAAAAAAGAAAATACTCAATGCTGCAATCATGGATTTTTCAAATGGTGTATGCTTGAGGAAACCAAAATGTTTGGAATGCCCATTAAAAAATTATTGTGAGTACTTTGTTCAGGGAGGAAAAGGAGAATCTTCTTTTGTGGAGAAAAAAGATATTTTTCATGTGAGGCAGGCGCAGATTTATTTGTTTCTCCATGAAAATCACAAAAAATATTTCGGAGAAAAAAAAGGTGATTTTTCTCCTTTTCTTCTTCCGAAAGAAAAAAATACAAGAGAGGAAATAAAAAAGTATTTTTTAGAGAAGTATTCTTTGCAAATTTCAGTCCGTCCTCCACATAAAAAATTGTATATTCACAAAATTCCAACTCTTTTTGTCAATGCACAAATACAAACAGGGAAATCACAGTTTTTTGTCTTCAAAAAGGAGGATATTTTGTCATTTGTTAAAAAGGTGACAAAGAGATAAAATTGTGCAATAATAAAGGAAAATAAGACATAATATATACAATATGTTTCGTAAAATTTCAATAAAATCCATTTTTGAAGATACCATACATTTGTGGCAAAGGTTTCCACTTCCTTTGGTAGCAAGTATCGTTGGAACAGTTTCTGGAATATTTTTAATGGATCATGATTACCGTGATTATCAAGAGTTTTTGCAAAAACTTCTTCTCATTTCTATTATTTCTTTTTTCTGGTTTGTGTTCCTCGCTCTGAAAGCAGAACGGCATGCAATTTTTGGTACAAAAAAGGCGCTCATGAGTTTGCTCGGAGTTTTAGCAGTGATTGGATATTATTGGTATATGCCAGAAGATATGGATGGCCTTTCCATACAAAACATCTATCGCCATTTTTCATATCATATTATTCTTCTCCTAGGGATTCTCGCTGTTCCTTTTTGGAAAAGAAAATCTCTGCCTTTATGGAGATATGGAGAAAGAGTCATTATACGTCTTTTTGTAACGTGGATTTTCTCTCTTACTCTTTTTGTAGGGGTTGCCCTTTCTGTATGGTCTGTAGATTATCTTTTTGTTGCAGGAAGTTTTGAAGAAGAAATTTATGGTAAAATCTGGGCGTTTGTTGTTGGAATATTTGCAACATGGTTTTTTCTCTTAAAATATCCATCAGAATCCCACCAAGAAAAATTTGTGTATCCAACAGTCTTGCGTGTTTTTGTACAATATTTACTCGTTCCAATTCTTACAGTGTTTTTTGTCATTTTGTATGTGTATACCGGTAAAATTGTTTTTACCTGGAGTTGGCCACTCGGTGGAGTAGCGTATTGGGTAATAACATATAGCACAGTGGCTTTGTTATCGTTTGTACTTGGATATCCAATGAGAAAAATAGAAGAATATTCTTGGATAAAAAAGTTTTTTAAAGCTTTATTTATCCTCATCATCCCTTTGACTATAGTTCTATTTTTAGCTATTGGAATTCGTATTAACGAATATGGAATTACAGAAAATAGATACCTCGTTGTGGTGATGGGTGTATGGCTTTTGGGAATTGCCTTTTATTATCTTTTATCAAAAAGAAAAAAATTACAGGTTCTTCCAATTTCCCTTGCCCTCGTATTACTCGCAACCTTATTTGGACCTTGGAGTATGTTTTCTGTGTCTGCAAGAAGTCAGGAGAAAAAACTTGTTGAGTATCTGTCTACAGTGAGTCGTCCAAATGGGGAGGGCACGGTGAGTTTGTTAGAAAATGG
>JAZDMW010000062.1:0-10817 GCA_043800545.1 Candidatus Magasanikiibacteriota bacterium
GATGCTTATGGATATAAGGGGTGTTATAGTGAAGCAAAAAATGGACCGGGGGTTGATAATCAATGTGATTTAGAATTACCTTTTTCAAATTACACAGAATTTGGTGGTGAAATAATTGTCATTCCTTTGAAATGAGCTTTATACACAGGGTGTGTATAATTTATCTATATTGACTGTAGCATAAGAAAATGGGTTTGTCAAGGGATGTGGATATTTTGTGGATAGGGAATTGTGGATATTTATATTATTTTTTGTCTAATTTAAGGGAATTTATCGTTTTTTAGAGTTTTTTTGCGATTGACACACCCTCTGTTTTTTGTTATACTATTATGTTGTTCTTTCTCAGGGGGGAGAATAATGTGTCCTTTTAAGGGGTGTCTCGTGGCTTTTTCTCTCGGCATTGGTATTTCTGGTTTCTTTCTCGGAATCCAGATGATGCTGATCGTCGGGCTGTTCTATATCCTCATTGATTTCCTTAAAAGGAATTTCTTTTGGGGATGTAGTATGATGATCTTTTTCCTGATTTCTGTTGTTCACGCGTGTTCTAAATGCTACGCATGAGTAACAGAAATCCACAGCGTGCCGGATCCTGTCAGGGTTCGGCTTTTTTGTACACAAAAAAATATTTGATGTCGTGTGTAATTCTTTTTTTTATGGTATAATATACCTGTTCATAAGTGATGTACATGACATCAAGTTTTTATAAAAAACAAATTTTCAGATTTGTACAAAAAGTACAGAATTTTTTTGTACTCATGCGTCAACATCCTGTATTCTCTTTTCTCTTTTTCTTTGGAATTGTAGTTTCTTTATTTGGTATATTAGAATTAGCAAATGCAGCAGGGATAGTTTCTTCTGCAGGAAGTAGTTTACGGGATGAACTTATTTATGCGCTTGTAAATATTGGTCTTGTTCTTTCAAAGCTTTTTATTACAGCATCGATTTTCTTTCTTCGTTTTTTTCTTAATCTTGCTTCGTATAACAATTATATTGATACGAACACGGTTCGTCTTGGTTGGCTCATGATTCGTGATATTGCGAACATGTTTTTTGTGGTTATTCTTTTGGTTATTGCATTCATGACCATTCTTGGCGCTGGTGGCTATGAATGGAAAAAGTCAATGGGAAAACTTATCTTTGCTGCGATATTTATTAATTTCAGCAACTTAATCTGTGGACTTATTATTGATGCGGCTCATGTATTTACCATGACTTTTTTGAGTGCGATTATAAATACAGCAGGTGGAAATTTAATACAGATGTTTAGTTTTGATAAGGTATTCCAAATGGTAAATGATGGAAGTCTTGCAAATGGTGACATGACATTTGAGTTGCTTGGTGCTTCTGCTCTGATTGTTTTCCTTACGGGACTTATCGCATATACCATGGGTGCGTTTCTTCTTGTCATGGTTGCTCGTGTTGTTGTTCTTTGGGCTCTTATTATCCTTTCTCCTCTTGCATTCCTTATGCAGGCAACTCCACGAGGAGAAAAATATGCAAGTGAGTGGTGGTCTAAATTTTTAAATCATGTGTTGGTAGCTCCAATAATGGTTTTTTTCCTTTGGCTTACTTTTGCAACAATGGGTACTGGAGATGTATATCAAAAAGATATTGCTCCTGGAATGGCTGGAGGAACCCCTGCATTATCTGAATCTGCAGAACCAGGAATAGAAAATAAATTGTCTATATCTAAAGTAACAACTTGGGAGAATATTGCAAATATTATTCTCGCTATAGCATTTATGCGTGTTGCAATCATGATGGTAGGGAGACTTGATGTTGAAGGTGGTAAGTTTACACAAGGTGCTTGGGGATTTGCAACGAAAGTTGCAACTATTGCTTCTGGTGTTTCTCTTGCAAGAGCCGGTGCTGAAAGAGGTGGACAATTTGCAAAGGAAAAAGGAAAGGAATTGGGAGCTGGGTTGGCAAAATTTGCTTATACAAAGACTGGTGCACGCGAGTTGGTTGAAAAGAAAAAAGCAGAGTTTAGAATGAAAGCTCCTCTTGTTGGATATGAAGCAAAACAGGCTGCAGCAGAAAAAGCTGCTAAGGTTGAACAAGCTATCGCTGAAGGAAAATATGGGAAAATTGGTGGTTATGTTGTTGGAGCCTGGAATCGTGCTGTTACGAGCCCAACTTTGCGTGAAGAAAAAAAAGCAGAAGCTTGGCACAAAGTTGCAGATGACGCCCGTGAAATCATGGAAATGAACTTAAAAACAAGTGAAACCACGGTTGGAAAAGCTCGTGGTACTATGGCAACAGAATTAGAGGCACAAACAGCATTGAGTAACCAGAAAAAGGATGAAAAAAGAAAACAACTCATGCTGGAAATACAAATGCGTTCAGAAGGAAAATCGGATGAGCAAATTAGGGCTAAACTTCTTGAAGATAGAAATGAGATGACAAGAAGACAAATGTTGGTAGCTGGAAAAAGTGAAGAAGATATAGCAAAAAAAATAGCAAGCCAATCAAATAAAGAAGATGAAGAAAATTATAAACCGATTCTTCTTGCTTCAGATTTTTTGGGGGAAGGATATATGAAAAAAGAAGGCTCTAAGTTGGTAGATATGCAGGGAGGGGCTGTAAAATCGAAATTGACTGCAGAACAATTTGATCGTTCAATTGAAGCTTTATCATCGGTTACCCTGCGTGGGGATACTGAAGCACAGGTAATGGCACGAATAAAAGCAGGAAAAAAAGCAGATAGTGCATCATCAGCATTGCGATTAGAGGATCTTGAAAGGGAACTTAGTTTTCAGGGTGCAAATGCTCGTGCGAAGGTACTAGAATCTCGTGGAGAGGGAAATCGTGCAGATCAAGAAATGCGTCGTTGGGCGAATAGTGATTTAGGAAAACAGGCAGATAGTATTAAAAGCCTGGATCACCAACAAAAAATGGATCAATTTAAACAATTGGCTCACGATATTAGTGATCCACTCATTGAGGCTGAACAAAAAAATGTAAAGATCCGTGAGTTGACCGCTCTGGCGGATTCCTTAGTTCTTGATCCAAAAGATTTGCGTGAAGCTCTAGAAGGTGTAGTTGGTGAAAAAGTAACCGACAAAAAAATGCAAATGTACTTGAAGGGTGTGTTCACAGGAAGTCTTAAAGATATTACTAGGGAAGAAGTCGACAAAGATGATAATGGAAATATTAAAGTAGACGCCAAAGGAAATGCTATCATGAAAAAAGTGTCGTATAAGGAAGTTGATGCTAAAAAATTTGAGGACGAAATGGACGAAAATGGTAAGGTAACTCGACCTGCTGTAAAGGCTGATGACGTAATTGCTAACGCTTGGGGTGGTGGAGAAAGAGGACAACAAATGTCTCAAACGCTCTTGTCTCGATTGAGTTCAAATGCCTTTGGGGGTGCAACAATAAAGGGAGATTTCGATATGTTGTCCACAGTTCATAAAGAAACAAAAAAAATTGATGGGCGTGCGGTTCCTGTCTATAGTTTAGATGAAGTTGTAACAGAAAATGACAGAAAAGAAAGGATTAAATGGTCACAAAAAAATATGACGGCAAGAAATATTTTGTCGGTTGATGGTTTGAGGGTTGAGGGTGCAGAAGGCAAAACTGAAGTTGATGATAACATTTTTAACAAAATGTTTTCTGGAATTAACACTCAACAGCAACTCTCAAATGCGTTCACCGCTCAGTTCAGAGCATCATTAAGTCAGACATATCAAGAGTTAAAAGAATTAGAAAAGGCAAATGTGAAAGGTTTCGAGGATGCTGGAAAAGATTTTAAAAGAAAAATGCTCAGTTTAGCTGAGAATACAAATAATTCAGGCGATATACGCAAAGATATGAAGAGGTTATTTGATCAATTAATGGCTGAAGAGAAAGTTGAAGATGACTATTCAATATAGTAATCTATAATATTTTTCTGTAGTATTTTATTAAAAATACATCATACCAAAATTTGTTTATGAATTTCCAATTAAAACAATTAACTCCAAGCCAAATTTCTCAGGAAGAAGAAATATTTTGGGGATCTCTCACTGATCCTGGGGTTACTTTGGATACTTGGAAAAGCATGTATGCGGTATTTAAAAATATTGGTCCAGAACAGGATTGGCAGTATTATCATACTTATTGGAGATGGTTTTCAGAATTAACATCACAAAATATTCATTTTTTGAACCAAGAACAGTTTGTAAATTTGTATATTTCCCGTCAGATTCCAGTATTGCTTCAATTGGGATATTCTCCTTTGCAGATGCTCTATGTATATTTTTCACAGAACACCTTCGATGGTATAGACATGCCTCCATTATATACAAGGGTAAAAAATGCGTTTATAAATTCACCCGCGATTATTGGAAAAGATGGAGAAAATTATGTTCGTATTAAAGATATCTTCGCTGAATATAGTTTATTATTACAAAGAGGAGATAATGCTATTGAGAGAGCAAATTTCAAGAGTAGAATTTTGGGAATTTTCAAAAAGAATGAAAAAATAGTTGATCTCCCTATTTTTGATCCAGATACAGAAAAAGTGATGATATATTTTTTGAATCTCATGAATTTTTTTATTGGTGTAAAAGAAGACGGAATATTTCCTTTGGTGTATGCGTATTTTAATCCGGATGAATTTGAGGAAACAGGAGTAAAGAAGGACGAAGAAGTGGAAAAGAGTGTGGAAGAATATACAAAAACTTCGGTTGTACAGCCTGTGCCAGAGGAAAAACCAAGAGTTGAAGAAAAAAAAGTGGAATTTGCAAAGGTTCCTACTGTTCTTCCAAAACAAGAAATTACCCCTGAACCACCAAAGGATGATTTGTTTTATCGGGCACCTGTGGAGGAGAAGCCAGTTGAAGTGACTCCTGAGACACCACGCAAGAAATTGGATCCAAAAGTGATACAAAAGATGATTGAATCACGGTTTAATAAAAATGAAAATGGTGAATTTATGAATGTTGAAGGTGTTCTTACCCTTTTAGATTCACTTGCAAATGAATATGGAGACGATTCACTTCGTGAATTGTATCATTTTGATGAGGAACAAGGAAAATTCGTTTGGAATAATGCGTTATTACAATAGTATGGCACAAAATGGAATCAAAATTCCGGTAAAAAAGTCAGATGGCACGACTGTTTTTATGACCTTACAAGAGTTTCAGGAATATAGGAAAAGTCAGGAAAAACAAGCAAAGCCATCTGAAGTTATTGTTGCTCCAAAAGAACCTTTGAAGCCTGTTTTGCTTGTGGAAGAGAAAACAAAAGAAATGATTGTTGAACCTGAGGTTTCCCTTTCCACTACTACGCCTGTAAAAGAAATATTCGTCAATGAAGCAATTGCAACAAAAAAGGCAATTGGACCAAAATGGGATAAAGAGGATTTTGTTTCATTATTGGATGAAGGATTAAAGGAATTAGAAGAAAAAGAAAAGAAAGAAGCAGGTATTGATGTAAAACTTCCTGAATGCAATGAAATTATTTCACGAATGACGTTTCCAATTCCTTCTCAGTTACAAGGAAGGTTTTGTTCTCTTGTTCATACAAGATTGAAAGGAGTGCGAGACAATGAACAGTTGAGAGAGTATGCCATGAAAACTGAAGTTGAAGGTGGTATTGGATTAAATCCTGCACAGGTGAGTGAGGTAGTACATTATATAGAAGCTTTTGGAAAAGGAAAACCAATGCCAGTAGCAGAGAAGAAAAAAGAAGTATCTTCAGGAAAACGTGATGTGGTTGCAGAAATTTTGAGAAAAGACATGGGTGATTATCAATTTCCAATGGGAAATTATGGAAGAAAAGCTATTGTACAAGATGTAAAACCAATGCCAAAAGCAGAAAAAAGAGGAGTCGGACCTGTGGACGAACTTGGTACGTTTGCTCTTGTAGATTTGCGAAGACTTGGAAATACTCCAGAGGTATCTTCTTTAGCCCTAAAAGGGAAATTTATGGCACTTCGCAATGAATCATATCTCTTGTATATGCAAGCTCTTGAAGCTTGGCATGCCAGTCCTTTATTTCGTGAATATCAGAAAGCAATTCTTGGATCACTCAAAGATGGAATCCCCTGTGTGCAATATTTTTCACAGACTGAAGCAGATAAAAATACTATTAATTTGAATGAGTTTATTTCACTTGTGAAATTGAATGGAGAGTTAAATTATTAATAACTATGCAATCACAGTTTACGGTCCCACAATTTATTGATGTTGAGGATAAAATTCTTGGGCCACTTACTGTGAGGCAGTTTGTGATAATTCTTATTTCTGGTTTAATAATTTTTTTAGCATTTCGTTTTGGAGATTTCGCACTTTTTGTTTTAACTCTCATTTTCGTTGGTGGTCTCGGTCTTCTGTTCGCCTTTGTAAAAATTGGTGGACAAACGTTTCATTATTTTCTTTTAAATATTTTTCAATGGGGAAAGAATCCAAAGAAAAGAATTTGGAGAAAGGGGTATACAGAAGAAGAATTAAATTATCTCCGAAATAAAGATATGGTGATGGAAAAGGTTGAAATAGTAAAAGCAAAGCCAGTACGACGTGAACATATACGAGATTTATCTCTTATTGTAAATACTGGTGGATTCTATAATCCTGAAGATAGTCAAAATTATGAAAAATGAACAAAAGAAGAAACAAAAACAATCAATGCCCTCAACCCAGACGTATCTCCCAATAGCCGAGATTAAAGAGGGTATTGTGGTTTTGAAGGATGGTACTATGCGTGTAGTACTCATGGTTTCGAGTGTGAATTTTTCTCTCAAATCAGAAGATGAACAGGGGGCTCTTATTTCTTCTTATGTTGGTTTTTTGAATTCCATAGATTTTCCACTTCAGATTGTCATCCAATCTCGTCAGATGCAAATCGAACCGTATTTAGAGAAATTAAAATTGCTTGAAAGAAATCAAGCGAATGAACTTCTTCGTGTACAGATTGCGGATTATAGGAGTTTTGTGAAGGAACTAGTGGATATTGGACAAATTATGACGAAGAAATTTTATGTGGTTGTGCCTTTTGATCCTCTGTCCAATAAAAAGAAGAATTTTTTTTCACGTTTTGGTGAAGTCCTTCGTCCAGCAAAGACCATTCGTGTGAAAGAAAGCAGATTCCAACAAAGAAAAAAAGACTTAGAATTACGTATACGTCAGGTAGTCGGAGGACTCGAAAGTATGGGGCTCAATGTTGCGCAATTGGATACACAGGCGCTTATTGAACTGTATTATACAAGTTATAATCCGGATATGGCGTTTGCACAGAATTTGGGCGACATAGAAAAATTACAATTCGAGAATATATAATAGGATACTATGGCATTTCAACCAATACAATCACCCAAAAGAAATATTCCTATCGTGCAATCAAAAATAGATGCGGAAAAAGAAAGAGCAAGAGAGGAATTGATTACTCTTGAGGAAGAGCGAGTCTATCGCGAAGGTACTGTTGCTATTCGCGATCTTATTGCTCCATCGGCTTTTCGTGTAGAATCAAACTTTGTTCAGTTGGGTGATATTTTTCTCCGTACCATTTATGTTATCTCTTATCCTCGATATATTTCTGTTGGTTGGAGTGCTCCGATTCTTAATTTGAATGTCACCATGGATATTGGAATGTTTTTTTATCCAATAAAAGCAGGTATTATTTTGAAACAGTTGAAGAAAAAAGTGGGTAATATTGAAGCCCAAATATCTGCTGACACAGAAAAAGGTGCACCTCGTGATCCAATTCGTGAAACCGCTCTCCGAGATATTGAACAACTTCGTGATGATTTGACTCAAGGTATTGAACATTTTTTTCAATTCGCTTTTTATGTCACTATTTATTCTAAAAATTTGGAAGAACTCGATAGAACATCTCAGGACGTAGAAAATATTTTTGGTTCAAAGCTTATTTATAACAAATCTGTATATTTCCAGTCTGAACAAGGATTCACATCCACTCTTCCAATTGGAATAGATGAACTCATGGTTGCTTTTAACATGAATTCTTCTCCAATTGCGGCATCATTTCCATTTATTTCCTCAGAACTCACAAGTGATGATGGAATTTTGTATGGTATTAACCGTCATAACAATAGTTTGATCCTCTTTGATCGGTTTAGTTTGCAGAATGCAAATATGGTGGTGTTTGCGACATCTGGTGCTGGAAAATCATATGCAGTGAAATTAGAAGTGCTCAGAAGTCTCATGATGGGGACAGATATTATTATTATTGATCCAGAAATGGAATATGTTCACTTGAGTGAAGCCGTTGGTGGAACGTATGTAAATATTTCACTGGCATCAGAAAGTAAAGTCAATCCTTTTGATCTTCCACGTCCAGTCGGACAACAGGTTTCTACTGAAGACATTATACGAAGTGCTGTTATTACACTCAAAGGTTTGGTACGTATCATGTTTGGTTCTTTGACAGCACAAGAAGATTCTTTGGTGGATCGTGCACTTCTCGAAACGTATGCAAAAAAGGATATTACATCAACATCAGATTTGACGACTGTTGAGGCTCCAATCATGCAGGATTTTTTGGATGTTCTTGAAGGTATGGAAGGTGCAGAAACACTGGTCCTAAAACTTCGTAAATTTACAGAAGGAACATTTTCTGGCTTGTTCAATTCCCCAACAAATGTGAATATGAACAATCAGCTGGTAATATTTAGTGTTCGTGATTTGGAAGATGAGCTTCGTCCGATGTCTATCTATACGCTTATTAACTATGTGTGGAATATTGTTCGAAGTGAAAGAAAAAAACGTCTCCTTATCATTGATGAAGCATGGTGGCTCATGACACATGAAGATAGTGCGAAGTTTATCTATGCCCTTGTAAAACGTTGTCGTAAATATTATCTTGGGGTTACGACTATTACTCAGGATGTAAATGACTTTTTGCGTTCTACCTATGGTCAAGCAATTGTAACGAATTCTTCAATGCAATTGTTGCTTCGTCAATCTCCGGCTGCGATTGATCCGATTCAAAAAATATTTATGCTTACAGAAGGAGAGAAATATTTATTGCTAGAAAGTGCTATCGGAGAGGGAATATTTTTTGCAGGGTTAAAGCATGCCGCAATTAAAGTGGTCGCGTCTTATACAGAGGACCAGCTTATAACTTCTGATCCAAAACAGTTGCTTGAAATTGAACGTGCGAAAAAAGAATATGAGCAACAGATGGCTGGAGAAGAAGGAATGGGACTTTCTGTTTAATATCGTAATTAACTTTTATGGAAGAAAATAATAAAAAGAAATTTATAATAGGGATAGTAATACTTCTCAGTATTATCATTATCCTTGTTTTGGTAGCATTTTTATCAAAAGATAAAATTCCATTTTTTCAAGAGGATGTGCCTCCTGTTTAAAATGAACTTCCTGTGCTTCTTGAAACGACTGTTCCTGAGATTAAAGAACCAGAAGAAGTGGTTGTACAAGATCCAGATGAAGTGTATTTCAAAAAATTATCTGCGATGTTTGTTGAGCGTTTTGAGAGTCGCTCAGTATATAATGAAGATGCTCATATTGATGACGCCATTGCACTCGCAACACCAAAGTTTGCTACATGGATAGAATCACAGCGAGATGGTGAAAATACTGGGGGAGAAGGTATAACAACACGAGTACTTTCTACAAAAATTACAGAGAGGACAGAAGAGAAAGTTTCTGTAGATGTTGGAACTCAACAAGAGATATTAAAAGATGGAGCAAAAGAAGTTGTGTATAAAAATGGATCCGTTGTATTGCAAAAAATTTCTGGTGAATGGAAAGTGTCTGGGTGGTTTTGGAAAACAGAATAGTGTATGTGGGAGGAATTGAAGAATATATATACTTTTATGAAAGATGGGTTATTTCCCATCTTTTGTGTTTTGTGTAAGAAGGAAGGAACTTTTTTGTGTGAGGATTGCGAGAGACATGTGATTGCAGATCCAAAGTGGCAGAAAAAAAGTAAAGATATTGTTGGGGTATATACTCTATATTCATACAAACAGCCATCGATTAAAATATTGGTAGAGTTGTTTAAGTATAAACAAATAGAGGAACTTCATACTTTTTTTCATAAATTTTTGTTTCAGCATTTAAGCCATAAAAAAGAATTATTTTTGCATTATTACTATATTGTTCCTGTTCCACTTCATAAGAGGAGGTATAATGAAAGGGGATTTAACCAAGCAGAATATTTGGCAAAAAGTATTGCACTCGCCTTGAATAAGGAATATGTACCTCTTTTAGAGAGAAAAAAATATACAAAACAGCAGGTAAAAATGAATAGAGAAAAAAGACTTCGTAATTTGGAAAATGCTTTTGTAATAAACGAGGAATTTGGGACTCTTCAAGGGAAAAACATTCTTCTTGTGGATGATGTATATACCACTGGTGCGACTTTAGAAGAATGTGCTAAAGTGCTTCATGATGCTGGAGCAAATATTGTTGGTGGAATTACTTTTGCTCGTGGATAAAGAGTCTTGACGAAAATGTCTAAATACTATATAATAATGTCTGTATATGGAGAGATGGCTGAGCGGTTTAAGGCGGCGGTCTTGAAAACCGTTGTCCGTTAACGCGGACCTAGGGTTCAAATCCCTATCTCTCCGCCATATCCACTTTATTGTGGGTAATCAGCCTGGAGAATGAATAAAATACTGGAGAGGTGACTGAGAGGCCGAAAGTGGCACACTGCTAATGTGTTGTCCGAGTAAAATCGGACCGCGGGTTCGAATCCCGCCCTCTCCGCCAATTTTCACTTTTTGTGAAATCGTAAGAAACTGCCTCGGCGCAAAGCGCCTCGGCATGGTATTTTTCCGCAATTTTGAAGGCATTTTTGAAATCCAAAACCAAAGTGCGGTCGGCAATGCGGAAGTTCGAACCAAT
>JAZDMW010000002.1:0-5809 GCA_043800545.1 Candidatus Magasanikiibacteriota bacterium
AAATCGTAACAATTTCTCTAATGCAAATGCTACCAGAGGAAGAGAAAAAACGTAAATTGGAAGAAAATATCTTGTATATGAAACAGCGAAGGATGGCTCACCAGAAAGATTATCTGTAAAATGCCAAGAACCATACGTCAAAAGTATCCAGGTACTCACACAAAGAAATAAAATTGTATATTTCCATTCTTGTATATATTGTTTTCTTTGACGAAATAAAAATATAAAACCAAGAAATCCAAACAATGTCCACCACAAAATGAGTTTCAAGCCATAGACGTAGAGTACGCGAAGAGCCTGCAATATATCAAGACCAAAAGGAAAAAGAAAAGAATTCACACTTCCTCCCATAAAGTTGTCTGTGAGAATTCCTGCTGATCCATTACTTTGTGGAACAGCATACCCCGTTCCAATAAATGAATCATAATAGACCTGTTGCGTAAAAAAGAAGAGTATTGCAATACAGGTTCCTCCGAGAAGAAAGAAAAGAAAATCTTTCATTGTATATTGTTTTCTCAAAAGAAAAAGAAGAACTCCGCCAAGCAACAACAACCAAGGAAGTTCTGCAGGGCGTACATAGACCGTGAGACCAAAAGATAATCCAGTGAAACAAGCAAAGATATTTTGTTTCCATCTCTTATCTTGTGCTTGCAAAAATTTCATGCCACAAAAAAAAGTAAAAAGGAGAAAAAATACAAATACAGTACTCTGTTGCATAACACGACTGCCATAATACCACCACGGAGGAAGGATAAATAAGAGCAAAGCAGAAATCAATCCAATCCTCTTTCCAAAAATACTTTTTATAAAAAAATACAGAAGAAATGATGATGCAACTGCCAGGAATGGAGTAATGGAAAGTAAAATACTATTTATTCCCCCAACTCCAATCAAAAAACAAATTATTTTTGTAATACATCCAAAAATGACAATAATACCCGGGAAACCAATCGGGGTAAGCGAATGATACACGAGTGTCGTACTCCGTGGGTGTACCTGGTTATTTGCAATATACGATAATCCCTCTGGAATAACAAAATCTCCTGTTTCTACAAGATGACGAGCAAAAATATAATTGATACTTTCGTCTGGTTGGTTCAATATGGCAAAATCATCATTTGAGAAATATGGATATGAGAGAAAAGAATAGATAAAAAAGAAAACAATACTCAAAAGGAAAAGTATTGTCGTTGGCTTTTGCATATATTGGAGCCATTTTTCTTTTTTCATATTCCATGCGTAAAAAGACTCAAGAGCGCAAATCCAATTGCAAATCCAAATACCCAAGAAGCCACAACAAAAAGTAAGGGGCTTTCGAGCAAAAGACCCAGGAGTGTCAGAAACACTGCAAGCACCTGTAAAAACATTTTTATCTTTCCCCAAAGATTTGCCATTTTTACACTTTTAAAACGAATTCGCACAACCAAAGCACTCAAAATAAATGCAATTTCAATTCCAAGGATTGCAATTCCGAGCCATATATTAAAATACTTAAACACGAGCAGAACAACCGTTGACCCAATAAGAAGCTTGTCTGCCAAAGGATCATACAGCATTCCAAAACGGGTTACTTGGTTCCGGGTTCTTGCCATGGCACCATCAATGGCATCAGTAAAAGCGGTAAAGAAAAAGAGAAGTACTCCATAATAATAGTATCCATGCACAATTAAAAACAACACCGCTGGGGTGAGTAATACACGGACAGTAGTCACCATATTCGGGGTAACTCTCCTCGGTATGAACCGTAAAATGGTCCTTGCAAGAAATTTATCATGCAAATGAACGACCTCCGCTGGAAGGAATTCAAAGCTATCTTTGCCATTTGTTTGTATGGGTTTACCAAACCACATATATTTGTTACAATAATGATACTTCAATTATAGCTAAATAAAGAAAAAAAATCAACCTATGAGATCCTCTAAATACATTTTGTCCCTCTTTGGGCTTCTTTGTCTCATATCCAACACCTTTTCTGTCAAAAACCCTATTTTCGGGCTTATTGGCATTTTTTGTTTTTTTCTTCCAATTCTCTTCCACCTACAGAAAACAGACTATTTCAAAAACCTCCAGTGGAAGGGCCTTTTTGCTGGATTGGCACTCTTCTCATATATTACGGTTGCAAATACTCTGGTGTATTATGCATATAAACTCACATCCTACACCCATATTGCTCTCCTTTTACCACTTCTCGGGATATTCTTTCTCAAAAAAGAAAAACCCAACCTCCTCAACATTATAATGAAATTTGGACAAATATTTTTTCATTTCCGCCTCAAAAAAGGAAATTTTCAATGCACTTTGCTCCAGCTTCTCTTTGTCCTTTCACAAATTACTCTTTTTTCTCTTCTATTTTCGAACCAGACAGATGAACTGATGGTTTCCCCCTGGCAAACATTAAACTTTGTATTTTTTCTTATTTACGCTTTTTCTCTTTTTCTGTATTTTCTTATTACAAAAAAAGTTCAGATTCCATTGTTTGTAAAATTCTTCTTTCTCATCTCCATTTTTGCCGTTTCATATAGTGTTGTTCCAATTATCTATACCCTCGGCTTTGGATATGATGGTTTTATCCATCGTGTAGCAGAAAACTATATCCACTCCTTTGGTTCCATATCTCCAAAAACTCCTTTCTATATTGGACAATATTCGGTTCTTGTTTGGTTTCATGCTCTTACCGGTATTTCACTTTTCTTTCTGGATGTTGTTTTTGTCCCTTTTCTTGCTTCACTCCTCATTCCTCTTGTTCTCTTTTTTACCCTCAAGCACGCATACAAAATTGATGAAGAAAGATCCCTCCAAATATCCCTGTTTCCCCTTTTTCTTTTCTTTCTCTCTTTTCACTTAACCAGCCCACACAATGTGGTTCTTCTCTTCCTGGTACTGAGTGTATTTATCCTGTTCAATTACATAAAAAACATTCTTCCTTGGTATATACCACTCACAACAGTACTCATTGCCTTGTGTACACATATTCTTCTCGGTGCGCCACTTCTCCTCTTCTTCATAGCAATTGTCCTTGGAAAAAATATACAAAATACAAAGATATTTTACTCGCTTTCTGTTTTGTATACATTTCTTCTCGCATTTCTTTTTCCAGTACTCTTTGCACTGTATAATTCTCTTTCTGGATACGACTTTCCAACTCTCATCAATCCATTTACAAAACTCCAACTCTTTTTGCAAATATTTGAAAGACCATTTTGGTATAAAGAACATGCAGGATTCATTCTGGATTCTCTCTACATTTGGCAATATTCTCTTCCTGTTATTCTTTTTTGTATTTCCATTGCTGGATATGTTCTTCATAAAAGAAAAGAAAAGGAATATATTCTTTTTCCACTCACAGCCATTGGACTCTTCCTTGGAGCTTGGCTTCTCCGATCATTCATTCAATTTCCAAACCTTGCAGAAGAGGAACAAAACAACTATCCAATGCGACTGGTGATTGCAAGTATTCTTTTCATGCTTCCTTGGGCAATATATTGTATTACCCAATTAAAATATAATCTAAAAAATTATCAGAAATATATTGTCATGGCGATGTGTTCTGGTATTCTCATGACAACTCTCTACTTCGCATACCCACAAAGGAATCCAAAAATATTTTACCCAGGATTTAATATTACCAAGTACGACTTTGAAGCTGTACGCTGGATACATGCAAAAGAAAAGGAAAATACAGAAACAGACTATGTTGTTCTTGCTAATACACTCGTGTCTGCTACAGCAATGACAGAATATGGTTTCCAAAAATATTATGTAATCAATGGGCAGGAACAATTCTACTATTCCACGCCATCTGGAAGTCCCCTCTATACAGAATACTTAAACATGGTATATGATCGGGCAAATACAGATCATATACCAAGTGTCATGAACATGACCAATACAAAAACAGTCTATTTTGTTCTCAATAAATACTGGCGAAATTATGACAAAGTAGCCGAGGAGGCAAAAAAAACAGCCAATGAATGGCATGTCATTGGCAAGGATGATGTGTTCATATTCGTTTACAGACAATAAAACCGCATTACGCGGTTTTATTTTATAATGGCAATGTAAGATTTATTCCTCCACCCTGTTGAGGTTGTCCTGGTGTACTTCCTTGCATCCTTTGAGCTGGGTCAAAATTTACTCCAATTGGCATAAGGTCCCCGGTAAGTGTTGGATAATACAACATTTTATTTTTCTTTCCATATTCATACACTTCCTTTGTCACACGAACATCTTGTTCGCAATAATCTTTAATCTTTTGCATTTCCCCTTGTTTAAACCACTCCATAGCAATAAGACCATCAGCACTCTTTTGCATTTGCAAAGTTGCCTTTGCAATATCGTCCAATTTAAAACGCTTTCCAGATGATTCTTTAATCACCTTGAGCAAATCCAAATGCGGAATAATATTTAAATCTCCAGTATAATATCTATTAAGAATTGGGACATCAAAATGTTCACTGTTATATCCAATGATTCTCTCTGCCTTTTCTAATATTGGCCAAAGATCCCTCAATTCTGACTCTTCAAATGATCGGTACTTATCTGTTTCATACTCATAAATAGAAACAACCGTAATTTTCATGGTAGACAAATCCTTAATATCTCCAATCGTCTCAATATCAAATACAACTTCACGTGACATATTATTCTTTTACTGTTATAGCCGATAAAATTAAATCAAATTTTTTCTGTAATTCTTGCAAGTTTGAATGAAAACGTTTATCTACATCATTCTGTTCTGCATGTGTCGTCTGCAACTTATTATATACTCTTTGCAATACCTTTTGCATTTCCTTTTCATACATATCTTGCGATTGTTCATGATGATATACCCGATATCCCAGAGCACGAATACGAAATGCCATGAAATCACAATCTATATGATCTTCTTTTGTATCAGAGAGAAGAGCATCCCCGAGAAGAGAATCTATTGAACTTTTTCCATCAGAAAAACGTTCATCTCCGAGACTCTGCTCAAACTCATGTTCCATTTCCTCGCCCCTTTTTTCTGCCACCTCATTTATTTGTTCCAATATTCTTTCAAATAACTCAGGAACACCATACCCTTTTTTTGTATAATACTCTTCGTACAATTGTGTCTGGATTTCTTGAGGGAGAGAAAAAATCTTTTTTACAGTATCCTCATCCAAATGACACTCAGACAAAAAATACTCTTTCCACTTCTCATGTAATCTTTCTGTGTATTCTTGTATCCCTTTTTTGGATTCCTCCCAAGAACGAACACTTTCTAAATTTTCATCCATTGGCATCATTTCAGGAACTCTCATATTATTGTATTACTTCACTTTTTTAAATCTTACAGCAAATACAGGCTCAAATTCATTTTCATATTTATCTGTAATAGTGACTGTCTCCCCTTTCATCATTTTAGACACAGCTATGTCAGATAACATTTCCATATCACTATCAATATCTATTTTTAAGTCATCCATCTTTGTCATTTCTGTAGAAAGTCCTTCTTTTACCCGTGTTTCCAATTGTTTTTTCTTTTCTCTTTTGGACTTTATCTCATCATTAATATCTTCCCACTCCCCAGTAGCAATAAGGGCATCTTTATACATAGCTCTGATGTCTTTGAGCTTCTTCTTGTTTTCTTCAATACGATGGTAAATTTCTTGGATATCTTGCATATTTTAGTTATTAAATACCAAAATATTGTATCACATAAAAAAAAGATATACAAAAACCTTGACAAAATGGTAAAATTATGATATACAAACTCCGGCTTTTATTCCTCCAAAGGAAGGGAAATCATGGGTTTTTTCAGGGATTCCGAACCCGTCATCCAAGT
>JAZDMW010000040.1:0-7144 GCA_043800545.1 Candidatus Magasanikiibacteriota bacterium
GCTTTTACAAATGCAGCGGTACGCATATCTATTCCATATTTTTCTTTTGTTTCCCAAACCTCTTCAAAAGAAGTAACCATAATTTTTTCCAATTTTTCGAGCACATCTGCTTCACTCCAATGTTCACCTTTTACATTTTGATCCCATTCAAAATAACTCACGGTTACCCCACCAGCATTTGCTAACACATCTGGAACAAGTGGAATTCCTTTTTGCTTTAATATTTCATCTGCTTCTGGTGTTGTCGGACCATTTGCCAATTCTACAATTGCTTTTGCTTTAATTTTTTCTACATTCTCTTTTGTAATAACACCTTCAAGAGCAGCTGGGATAAGGATATCTACTTCTAATTCAAAAAGTTCATCATTCGTAATATCTTGTGCACCAGGAAATCCAAGAACACTTTCTGTTTCTTCTTTATGTTTTTCTACAGCAAGGACATCTAATCCTTCCATATTGACAATAGCTCCACGAGAATCAGATAATGCTACAATTCTATATCCTAATCCAGAAAGAATCTTCGCCATATGTCCACCTGCATTTCCAAATCCCTGAATGGCAACTTTGGTTTCTTCCTTTTTCCATCCCATTTTATCTACCAATTCACGAGTACAATATACTCCACCCTGTGCTGTTGAGAAACCACGTCCTTCTGAACCCCCTTGTTCAATTGGCTTTCCTGTAATAACTCCAGGATCCGCATGACCAAGAAGTTTTTCGTATTCATCTCTCATCCAACCCATAATCTGTGGAGTCGTATACACATCTGGTGCAGGAACATCTTTGTCTGAACCAATAAGTCTCCAAATCTTTTGTATATAACTGCGAGACATTCTTTCCAACTCTCCTTCTGACAATTCTTTTGGATTCACAATAATTCCACCCTTTCCACCACCCATTGGAATATTGACTGTAGCACATTTCACCATCATCCAAAATGAAAGTGCTTTTACTTCATCTACAGATACATTCTGATGATAACGTATACCTCCCTTGTATGGTCCAAGAGCATTGTTAAATTGAGAACGATATCCGGTAAATACCTTTATTTTCCCATCATCCATTTTTACAGGGACAGATACCTCAACAAAACGATCTGGAGCACGAAGAATCTCATGGATATTTGGGTCCAGATTTATTACGCGAGCAGCTTTGTTCAACTGCTCCATTGCATTTTCGTATGCATTCATACAATTAATAGCTTAATATTTAAGTATATGTAGGATACTCCCGAAGATACAAAAGCGTCAAACTGTGGATAAAAAAAAATCTCCAGTAACGGAGATTTTTTTTCTTATATATGTTGATCAATCACTTCCTTCAACTTCTCTTTTGGTACTCCCCCAATTACTTGGTCAACGACTTCTCCATTCTTGAATACTAAAAATGTTGGGATACTCATAACCTGGTATTTTCCAGGAATTTCTTGGTTCTCCTCAACACTCATTTTTCCAATACGAACTTTTGATCCATCATATTCTTTTGCAAGTTCTGCAATAACCGGCCCCATCATCTGACATGGTCCACACCATGAAGCCCAAAAATCCACCAACACAGGGACTGGTGATTTGAGAACCTCTGATTCAAAATTTTCATCTGTTAAAATAATTTCTGACATATACTCTATATTACTGTAAATTATAATACTTTTATAGTCTTATTGTAGATTTTTCTCCCTTATTCGTCAATTGTGGATAAAAAAAGGCTGTATTCACAGCCTTTTTTGTTATACAAGTATCAATTTCCTTACTTTAGACTCTTCAGAATAGGATTCAATCACATCTCCTGGTTCAATTCGGACAAATCCTTCAAAATTCACACCACACTCAGTTCCCTCTCCAACCTCTTTCTTTTGTTCTTGTCCAACCTGACAACGAGTCAATTTTCCAACTCCCATATTTACTCCCTGTCGGAGAACTCGTGCCTGGCTGTTTACTTTAATTTTTCCTTCAAGAACCTTTCCTCCAACAATCATTGACTTCTTTTCTGTTCTAAAAATCGCAGCAACATTCATTTTTCCATGTTCAGTAATAATTTTTTCTACATCAAGATTCTTTTCCAATTCATCTTTAAGCCAATCTATTAAATCATAGATAATATCAAAACGATGGAAAGACAATCCTTTCTCACGAATAGAATCTTCAGCTGAAGGTGTTGGATTTACTTTAAAACCAATCAAATGTCCTCCGGTTGCTTCTGCTTTTTGAAGATCTGATTCATTAATATTTCCAAGTCCTTTACCAATAATTTTAATACCCACATCTGCATGTCTAATTTTTTCAATCAAACCAACAATAGCTTCAAGAGAACCGAGCACATCTGCTTTTACAACGACATTCAACATTTTCTTTCCAACTTCTTCTTCCTCACCTGGAGCCGTCTCAACAACAGGTTGTCTTTGTGAAGTAGATTGTTCAGTACGTTTTTGTTTTACATCAATTTTTTTATTCACATCGTATTTTCCCAAATCCATAACATCCCCAACTTCTGGAGCAACCTTAAATCCAATTATCTGTACTGGTGTTGAAGGTGGAGCTTCATCTACATTTCCTCCCAAGTAATCTCGCATAGCACGAACCTTACCATAGACCTCACCATTCATCACCAAAGGATCATTTCGGCGGAGTGTACCTGCTTGCACAAGTACTGTTGCTACAGGGCCTGTATGCTTATCTACATGGGATTCAATAACAGTACCTACCGCAGGAAGCGTTGAATCTGCTTGAATATTTGCTTCATTCATGTCAGTAACAAGAAGAAGAATATCTAAAAGCTTATCTATATTTAAATTATTTTTAGCAGAAATCTCAACCATTGGAACATCTCCACCCCATTCTTCTGTCATGATTCCACGTTGTGAAAGTTCAGTTTTTACTTTCATTGGATCAGCGCCTTCTTTATCTATTTTATTTATAGCAACAACAAATGGAAGCTTTGCTGCTTTCATAATCTGTATTACTTCTTCGGTTTGTGGTTTTACTCCATCATCTGCAGCAACCACCATAATTCCAATATCTGCAACTTTGGCACCGCGACTTCGCATCACGGTAAACGCTTCGTGACCAGGAGTATCTATAAACGTAAGTTTTCTTTCTGCTTTTGTTTTTGGATCTTTCCAAACCGTTTGGTATGCACCAATATGCTGAGTAATTCCACCAGATTCTGTATCTATAATATTTGCATGACGAATTGTATCCAAAAGTTTTGTCTTACCATGATCAACATGTCCCATGACAACAATCACTGGTGGACGTGTTTGTAAATCTTTTCCTTTTGCAAGAGCCTCTTCAAGTTCATGTGAACGATCTACCAGTTCTGTCTTTCCTTCTTCACGTTCAACAGTAAAACCAAGCTCTTCAGCAAGAATTGCAGCAGTGTCAAAATCTATATTCTGATTTTGATTCGCGAGAATTCCATTCTTCATGAGTTCAGTAATAATTTGTGTTACAGGAAGTTCCAACTTTCCAGCAAAATCACGAACCGTAATCAAAGAAGCAATATGAACTGTCTTTCCCATTTCTTTTCTGAGAGCACGTTCTTTTGCTTTTTTTTCTTCCAATTCTTTTCTACGTTTTTCTTCTAAATCACGTTTAATGAATTTCCATTTTCTCATGACCTGATCAGCGACTCTATCATCAATTTTAATGGATTTCATTCCAACATCAAAACCATACTGAGGCAATACTTGCAACAGTTCTTTTGTATTCATCTGTAATTTTCTTGCGAGCTCAGTAACATTCATAGGGAAAAATAATTCTGTTTTGATTTACTTGTTAAAAATTATACTCGGTAGAGAGGAATTTGTCAACTTTTAGCCAAAAAAAGAGGAGAGGAACCTGGGCAGGTTCCTCATGAGGATTTGGCAATGAGAGACAAGAGTCTCACCATTGCCTCTACTGTGATACTTTCAGGAGAATAGATTGCCATTTTCAGGCAAGGTCCATTCCGAGAATAACACACTTCGTGGATAACCACATTGGCCCTACAAACGCTGACCTTAATCTTCATGAGGTCCACGTCCGTAAAGTGAGAAAACTCTGGATAAAGTGTCCGAAGCACATCAAGAACTGCCATCTTTACTGCCCTATTGATGGCAGGTTTTCTCGAAACAAATCGCTTCATGATTTCCTCCATCCTTCTTTCTGCAGTAATTGTAGCAAAAATGTCTTTTACCTGTTCGGTAATGCGCATGGGTCTTTTCCTCCTTGGTTACTTCTCCTTTAAACTTAGCACAAAAAAGATACTCTGTCAATAACAAAACAAGGCATGAAATGCCTTGTTTTTATATATACTTTTGTATTTTTCTTAAATAAGTCCAGCAATCAGGAGGGCAACAATGTTTGCAACCTTAATCATAGGATTAATTGCAGGTCCTGCTGTGTCCTTGTATGGATCACCAACTGTGTCTCCAGTAACTGCTGCTTGATGAGCAAAACTTCCCTTTCCACCATGGTGTCCTTTTTCTATATACTTCTTTGCATTATCCCAAGCTCCACCACCAGTAGTCATAGAAATTGCTACGAAAATACCAGTAATAATAGTACCTACGAGCATTCCACCAAGAGCTTCAGGTCCAAATGCAAAACCAATAATAATTGGAGCAACAATAGGAATCATAGCTGGAAGAACCATTTGTCCAATAGCTCCACGAGTTACGATATCTACACATTTCGCATAATCTGGTTTTGCGGTTTTTTCCATGATACCTTTAATTTCACGGAATTGACGACGAACTTCCTCAACAACACTTCCTGCTACTTTTCCAACAGATTGCATGAGGTATGATCCAAACAAATATGGGAGAAGACCTCCAATAAAAAGTCCAATTAACACTTTTGGATTATTAATTTCAAATGTTGTTGGAACACCTTCAGATGCTAATTTATGTGTAAAATCTGCAAAGAGGACAAGAGCAGCAAGAGCAGCTGATGCAATTGCATATCCTTTTGTAACCGCTTTTGTAGTGTTTCCAACAGCATCAAGTGCATCGGTTGTATTACGAACATCTTCATCAAGACCAGCCATTTCAGCAATACCACCAGCATTGTCTGTTATTGGTCCATATGCATCAATCGTAACAACAATACCTGCCATTGAAAGCATAGCCATCGCAGCGACAGCAATTCCGAATAGTCCAGCTAAGTTAAATGCGACCAAAACTCCAAGAGCAATGAAAATTACTGGGAGAGCTGTAGATTTCATAGAAACAGCAAGACCAGCAATAACATTGGTTCCATGTCCAGTCTCACTTGCTTTTGCAATTTGACGAACTGGCTTATATGCAGTTGAGGTATAGTATTCTGTTACCCAGAACATAAGTCCCGTAAGGACAATACCAACAACAGAAGAAAGGAAAAGTGCACTTACTTCAAGTCCAAGTTCAGGAGCAAAATGTTTTGCTGCAAAATACATTCCAATAAGAGCAAAGAAAGAAGCAACAATAAGACCTCTATAAAGAGCTCCCATTATATTTTTCTTATTTCCAAGTTTAATAAAGAATGTACCAATAATTGAAGCAACAATAGAAAGACCACCAATTACAAGTGGAAAAGCAACCGCAGCTTCATTTCCAAATGTCAGATGACCAAGAACCATAGCAGCAACCGCAGTTACAGCATAGGTTTCAAAAAGATCAGCAGCCATACCAGCACAGTCTCCAACATTATCTCCTACGTTATCTGCAATCACAGCAGGATTTCGTGGATCATCTTCAGGAATACCAGCTTCAACTTTACCAACTAAGTCAGCACCAACATCAGCAGCTTTGGTAAAAATGCCACCACCAATACGAGCAAACACAGAAATTAAACTTCCTCCAAAGGCAAGACCAATAAGAGCATCGATGTCATTAAATACATAATAAAATCCAGACACTCCAAGGAGTCCCAAACCTACAACAAGAAGTCCGGTTACTGAGCCACCTTTTACAGCCATAGCAAGACCATGGACAAGACCTTTTTTTGAAGCCTCTGTAGTTCTTACATTTGATTTTACGGAAATCATCATTCCGAGATATCCAGCAAGACCAGAGAAAAGAGCTCCAACAACGAAACCAAGTGCAGTATTTCGTGTGAAAAAAATCCACAAAAGAGCAAACACCACAACGGAAACGTATGTGATTGTCTTATACTGTCTTTTAAGATAGGCACGTGCGCCTTCTTCAATAGCGCTTGCAATTTCTTGCATTTGTGCACTTCCTGCTGGTTGCTTTTTTATCCATTGCATCAAGACGATACCATAGATAATTGCAACTATTGCAGGCACGAGAGATAATGCCATGTACATAGTACAAATAGAGTTATGAATAATATATGAATGATTGTACTTAGATTAGCGGAAATAGGGAAAAAAATCAAGGTTCGTGTGGGGAAAACTAAAATTTGAACCATTCACCTGCAAAATGACCAATATATGGGAGTTCCTTCATTTCACCATTCAATGCATTGATTATACCCATGATAAACAATACAAGAACGGCTATACTTACGAAAAAATAGAGAACAAAACCAATTAGGATAATCATTAAAAAACTTGAAATCACCCATCCACCAATGCCAAAAATAAGAAGCACAAGACTTTGCTTTACATGAAATTTTACAAATGGGCTGTCTTTTGCGTCTGTAAGTAGTGGAATAAAAAACAAAATATAGGCAACTACGGCCATCCCTCTGTTTTTTTCTGCATCCTTCGGGTCTCCATTCTGTGGTGATTGTTGTTCTGTCATAAAATACTCTTATTAATTAAATATCTTCATTATTCTTTTTCCTTGCAATAATAACATACCCTTGAGATTCTATCCACTTCCCCAGGGCATACATTTCGAGAAGGCTATAGAATTCTAGAAACGCGGAAGAAGCTGGATGAAATTTCTTTTTACAAAACAAAAAAAATCTATTGAGCATACGAATGATTGGAAATTTCTTTTGTGCCTGGAGTGCAGGAGCCAGTTCATCCGGATGCACCATCATTTTAGCCCAAACCGTAGAATACATTCTTTCAATAAAAAAATTTCGATCAGAAAACATTTTTATTAAATCATCTTTACTATACAAAGATATATGATATTCCTTATGAGGATCAGTATTTAATCCTCGAGATAGCAAATACTTTCGTATATATGCATGTTTTCCTAATTGAGATTCAC
>JAZDMW010000041.1:0-6159 GCA_043800545.1 Candidatus Magasanikiibacteriota bacterium
GGTTTTGAGCCTTTTCAGGAACAAAAAGGTACTCTTCCTACTCCCAGTGAAGAAGCAAAGGAAGCACAGCAGGAGGAACCAAGAAAATATGAGAATGGAGAGGAAAAAGAAGAACAACCTGGGGAAACAGATGAAAATGCTGAACCGGGCGAAGATGAACAAGAAAAATTATTAAGACAAGCGGAAGAAAATGAGCAACAACAGCAAAAAAATGCTCAACAAATGCCATCAGAAAGAATGAAAGCACAAAAAGCAGGAGATACACAAGAAAATATAAATATACAAAAACAAACTGAACAAATAGATAAAGAAGTAAATAAAAAAATCCGCCCATTAATGATGCAAAGGAAACTTTTAGAAACACAAAAGAATGCGTTAACAATGCAAAATGTTGCGTTGAAAACACAGCAACTTGCAGCGATGAGTACCGCTGGCTTCCTGGCTGCCCTTTCTGGTATAATACTATTAATTGGTGTCATACTTCTTATCATTGGTATTGGAGCATTAATTATTCCCCTTGCAGGAAAAATTTTTTTATCATCAAAGACATTTCTTGCAACAGCAAGAAAACTCCAAGCAAAAATTTCTGCAAATAAATCAGAAATTCGAAGTCTTACAGATCAAATTAAAAAGATAGAGAAACAAATCGCAAAAGCACAAAAAGAAGCCAACGTACAAAAGACAAAAATTCGTCAGGGTTCACAAAAAAGACAGCAACAAAATCAAAAACCAGAAAATAGACAATAATATTTTTAAAATAACTGTATGGATGAAAATAAAAAAAGAATCATTTTTATCATAGGATTTTTTCTTCTTACTATTCTTTTTGGATATGCTTTGTATAGAGTATTTTTTGCTGCCAAAGAAGAAGTACTCGTCCCCCCTCCAATAACAGGAATACCAACAGGAGTATTTCCAACTTCTCCTGAAGGAGAACTGATACCTGGAGCAGAAATACCAGGTGTTACCCCTACACTTCCAGAAGCAGAAGGCGTAATAACAGGAGTTGAAGGATTACCAACTGAAAAACCAAAAGTAACTCAAATAATTTCTACTGCTGTCAATAATTTTTCTGTGGGACAACTTGGAAAAGCAAATTATTATCAACCAGAAGACGGAAAATTCTATAAAATTGCTTCTGATGGTTCAACACAAGCCCTTGATGAAAAGGTTTTCTATAACGTAGAAAATGTAAATTGGTCTCCAGTATCTGATGAAGCAATTATAGAATACCCAGATGGTTCAAATATTTATTATAATTTCACAACAAAAAAACAAGTAACCCTACCTCAACACTGGGAAGAATTTTCTTTCACAGACTCTGGTGCAAAAATTGCAGCAAAGAGTATGGGTCTTTCTGAAGAAAATCGTTGGCTCGTTGTTGCTGATCCAACAGGAAAAAATGCAGAGCTCATTGAACCACTTGGAAATAACGCAGACAAAGTCATAATAGATTGGTCACCAAATAATCAAATTGTCGGTATGTCTCTCACAGGAGAAGCCCTCGGTGCAGATAGACAAGAACTTCTCTTTGTTGGATTAAATGGAGAAAATTACCAATCCACAGTAGTAGAAGGAAGAGGACTTGTAACAGAATGGTCTCCTGACGGAGACAGACTCTTATATAGCGTTTATAGTGCTAGAAGTGATTTCAAACCTGAACTCTGGATTGTCAATGCAAACCCTTCAAACATTGGAACAGGACGACAAGCTTTGCGCGTCAACACATGGGCAAACAAATGTACTTTTGCAGATGATAGATATGTTTACTGTGGAGTCCCAATTAGTCTTGATAGTGGTGCTGGTTTTGCTCCTGAAATAGCAGATAGCACATCAGACCAAATATTTAGAATTGATACCGTAACGGGTGCTCGTACACTTATACAAACTGATCAATTTCATGTAATTGATACCATTCAAGTAGATGAGACAACGAATAAACTCTACTTTACAGATAAATTAAGCTCAGGAGTATTTTCTGTACAATTATGATAAAGCCATGGGAAATAATTCTCATATTCATACCGGCACTTGCAATCGCCGGTTGGCTTTTTTTGTCACAGTTTAATGTTTTTCTTCCAAAACAAGAAATTCTTGCAAATACTCCACAAGATGAACAAAATAGCATTACCATCTATGCAGACGATCCTGTTATTGGCTCCCCCACGGCAAAAATTACGCTCATTGCTTTTGAAAATTTTACATGCGATACTTGCAAGGCAACAGCAACTATTTTAGAGGAACTCATGCAAAGATATCCAAAATCTGTCCGTATTATTTGGAAAGGCGTAAGCAATGGTGAAGAAAATGAAAAAGTACACGAATATGCATACTGTGCGAATTCTCTCAAACAATTTTATCCTTTTTATGTTCTTGCATTTACCAATTCTGAAATACTTTCAGAAGACACTCTTCAAAAAATCAGAGAAAATATAAAAGTAGATAAAAAAGCATTTGATACGTGTATAGAAAGTGATTATGGAAAACAAAAAAGACAGCAAGCAGAACGAATGGCAATCGCAAATGGGATAAAAGAACTTCCAACCATATATTTTAATGACACCCTTGTTCCAAATATGTCTTCTCTTGAAGAATGGATACAATATCTTGGATTATAATATGAAAAAAATTCTCTTTTTTCTTTTTCTCATAACCATTTTCATTCCAAAAACAAGTCATGCTGAACTTGGAAGTTCTCTTACAGATTATAGCCAAGAACAATTGAGTGAAATACAACAAATGGCAGAGTCGCCATCTCTTCGAATTACCATTCCAGGACTTCAATTTACTGATCCACAATCTGTTGTAGAGATGACAAAAGAAGCTGGTGTACCAAATAGAATTGTACTCCCCTTCCTCGGAGAATATATTGTAGTCATGTATAGATATGGAATTGTCTCTATTAGTATAATTGCAATAATTATTATCATGATTTCTGGATTGCAATACATGCTTCCGGGGGAAGGAAACAAAAACATAACTCAAGCCAAAGAAAGAATAGAACGATCACTCATTGCTATTGTACTCGCTGTTGGATCATATACCCTTCTTTATACCATCAATCCTGCTCTAGTTCGTTTCCAAAATCTTTCAATAACAACGGTTGCTGGAGTTTCTCTTAACGATCTTGTATATGATGACAGAGATCCTGTGGAACTGATGTATGCTGGAGATGTCCCAACGAGCCCAGGCTCGAAGCTTATGACTGACACAAGTTTAGATGACACATTTCGTTCGTTTGCAAATTGTATCAATGTAAATTGGAAAGTTCTCAAAGCAATCGCATATCATGAATCTCGACTCAATTCTACAATTTCCAATAGTGGTGGATTTGTTGGATTATTTCAAACAAAGGCAATATACTGCAACTCTGCGTTAAACTCTCTCCCAGACTGGCAAACCTACTGCACGACAGAATGGCTAAAAAATCCATATATAAATACAGCCGTTGGAACAAAGATGCTCCAAAATGGATTGAATTCCATTACTTCAAACTGTGGCAAACAAAACGCAACAGACACTTTTATACTCCTCTATATTAATCACAATTGTGGAAGTGGAGCCCTCCGCAGTACCATGAAGGCAGCAAATTGCCAAGTAGGAGATTCTATGAGAGAAGCTCTTGAGGCTTTTTGGAAATCCTACAAAGGTGGAGGCCCATATAGAAGTTACGTTGCCAAAAGAAATGCACCTATGGGATATGCAAAATATGACTATTCTGTAAAAGTTGCAAAAACTATCGTAGGTCTTGGGGTTGCAGATATTTATGATACCAGTGATAACAAAACCAGTGAACTCAAATGTCCATACGAAAGTAGTCCAGCCCAATACATCTCGGGTTCAGGAGAAGCTCTTACTCTTGGAAGTATCAGTTGTAATGAAAGTTTAGTAGGAAAACGTGTACTCGTTATTGGAGACTCTATTACTGCACATGCAAATTCATACGCACAACAATTAAAAATATCTCCAACTTGTTCAAAACTTTCATATGATATAGACGCGGTTGGAGGAAAACAAACAGAATGGATGAAAAATGAAGCATCAGGAAAAGATTTTTCTCAAGTAAATTACCTTATAATACTTGGAGGGGTGAATGATATTGCAAGCGGAAAAACAGTAGCCCAAATTAAAACAAATTTAGAAACTATATATAAAAAAGCCAAAGAAAAAAATACAACAGTAATAGCTATTACTGTCACCCCATGGTACGGTCAAGGCTCAAATACAAATGAGGCACAGGCAAAAACAGAAGAATTAAATAATTGGATTCGAACAAAAGTTCCAACACAACAAGGAAGTCTCATTGATTATGTTATTGATGGATATGCATTACTTGGTTCAGCGAGCGATCAAAAAAGTCTTGACCCTAAATACAAAGGTGGCGATTCTCTTCACTTCAATGCAAAAGGACACGAAGTACTCGCAAAAGCTATTGCACAGGCTGTTTTTAATTAAATTTCATGAAAAAAATAATTATTTTTCTTTTTTGCTGTTTTGTCACTTTCTCTTATTCCTCCCCTGCTGAGGCGCTTTTAGAAGAAGGCACAAATGAAATGCAACAAACAAATCAGGAAAAAATGCTTGAATTTGAAAATCTTCAGGTAGAACTCCCTGGATTTAGTTTAGAAGAAGCTGTAAAAAAATCATATATTGACACAAAAACAGATACTTCAAAAAGTTTTACATCTTCTTTTTTAGCATTGTATATCACCGCTGTATTTCGCTATGCCCTTATTGTCATTAGTATTTTGGCTGTTATTTTTACGATGTTCTCTGGACTACAATGGATGACCTCTGGAGGAAATAGAGCAACGATACAACAAGCCCAAACAAGAATACAACGATCCATTATTGCCATTATTATTGCTGTTACAGCATATACACTGCTAAATGTAATCAATACAAGACTCACACAACTCCAAAGCTTGGAGGTAGAATTTGTACCAGCTATAGATTGGGCGATTGGAAATGAAGATGTGGAAAATCCTACTGACCCACCACTTCCAGATTCGGTTGGTAATCCAACGCCAGTATCTGTTGAACCTGGTAAAATGAGTTATGGATATAACAATGTTCCCTATTTCGCTCAAGGTGCTGAACCCTGGGGACCAATGCATTATGGTCCAGCCAATTGTTCTGCAACTTACAGATCTGGTTCATGCGGACCAACAAGTATTGCTATGGTATTGCGACACCTTGGAAAAGAAGTCGATCCGAGAAATATTGGAGCCATTGCTGAATCCCTTAAACTTATACGCTGTGGTGTTGGGACCACAATGACAAAGGATCTTGTTAAAGCTATAGAAGAAAAGTATAATGTTTCAATAAAATGGATAAATAGCCACGAAGATGCGCTTGCACTTCTTCGTCAAGGAAAACCATTAGTTCAATCAGGTTCTCAAATTGGTTTTACAAATAAAAATACTATTAAAAGCTACAAAGGACATTATATTGTTCTGACAGGAACAGAAACAATTAATGGAAAAGAAATAATTCGTGTGAATGATTCCGCACGAAGAAGTCCTTCTGAAGGTATTGTATACAAAACAATAGAACTCCATAATCAGACACAAAGAGGATTCCTGTACATACAAAACAAATAAAAATATGACAAAAACTCAGAAAATGTTCGTCTGTTCTAACTGCGATACACAATACAGTAAATGGACAGGACGATGTCTTGAATGTGGAAAATGGGATACACTGGAAGAATCCATTTTGGACAAAAGACAAGAAGAAAAAAAGAACACTCCCCTTCCAGAAGCAAAAACTCTCTCTCTGCAGGATATTAATTTAGAACAAACAAAACGCATCCAAACAAGTATTGAAGAACTGAATCGTGTTCTTGGTGGTGGTCTTGTTCCTGGAAGTTATATTCTTCTTGGAGGTGAACCTGGCATTGGAAAATCTACCCTTTCCCTTCAATTTGGTGCAAGTGTAGAAAATACTTTGTATATTTCTGGAGAAGAATCTGTTGCACAGATTAAAATGCGTGCAGAGCGGATACTTGCCAACAAAAATATAAACATACAATTTGCGAATACTACACAAGTAGAAACCATTATTGGTACTATACAAAAAAACAAACCCAGTCTTGCAATCATAGATTCCATACAAACAATATACTCTACAGAAATGGATACAGAACCTGGAAATTCT
>JAZDMW010000055.1:0-3022 GCA_043800545.1 Candidatus Magasanikiibacteriota bacterium
CATCCCCCTCTACAATACCATTTCCACACTCTTCATTTCCTTCACTTACTTGAAGTTGTTGACCTTGATATTCGCCATCGCAAATCAAACTTATTTCCTCTTGAGTCCAGTCTGGTCCAATACGCGAAGAATAATCTGCAATTGATAGACGGCACAACTCATCCAACCGAGCACTAAAAGCCTCAAGGCAAGTATTAGCACCTTCATCACAAGCAGGAGCTGGTCTAATACATCTCAAACCGAATGCATTACAAATACTATCTCCTGTTCCGGTCCAACAACTCTGTAAATTATTCTCAACAGTTCCGAGATTTAGCATTGTCCTACCATAACCCACTGTCCATGTATCTGCAATCCTTAATAAATCATTCCTACATTGAAGATTTTCTGACTGACAAGAATCATTACATCCATCACCCATAACCCTATTTCCATCATCACAAGTTTCATTTCCAACTTGAAGTATATTGTCCCCACAATACCCACCGTAGGTCTGACAATCTGATGAACATGAATGTTCTCTATTTATATAATAATTTGACCATCCTGTATATCCCATACCTGGCACCAAACTCACTCCTATAGATCCATCACAAAATTCCTTTCCCGCTGTTATTCTTCCATCACCACAATATCCAGCCACCACTGAAGGTCCTTCACAATTTATGGAGCATTTTCCATATTCTTCTTCTGTGTTTCCATCATCACAATCCTCACCTTGTTCAACAATTCCATTTCCACAATCTGTTAATTCTTTACACTCACCTGGATCTTCCCATCGACAATCTGAACCACACTTATGTAATGCAGGTCCTAAATTGTACTTTGAACACAAAACAGGTTTCTCATTTGACGGTAACGAACAAGTCTGTGATACAATGTTTATTTTTTTACATTCGGCAGTATACCCATTCAGTGTTGGTGCACCTGTACGATATGTACCTGTACTGCCTGTGTCCTTCTGCAAAAGTGTAAACATCAGTCCGTACGCATCATTTATTGCTGGACGATTCAAACAGTCACCATTATTATTACAACCAACTGAATTTTGATAAATACCAGGTTGCAGTGTGTTTCCAACAATCAAAACATACTTTTTGGTTGTTAGATTTCGTGTATACTCACAATAGCCCATTCTATCTGTTGTTAATTTTAGGTTTCCTTTTGGTCCAAAATTCAAAGAATCTTTGGTCACAGAGCTACAATCAACATTTGCCTTACACTGCTTTGTATTTTGTATGCTACATTGTCCTGATAACAATTCTTGAGAGACAAGTCCCATCTCAGACTGTCCAACATATCCCACAGGCTCACACTGTTCTCCAATAGTCGTATTTACAATTCCATCTCCGCATACTTGACTAAATGGATTTTGTACTTGTTTTGGTTCGCATGTTCTTGTTGTAGAAAATTTTTCCAAATCTACAAATTCATCCACAATACTATCTTCTTTAGAATAGAATTCTAATTGTGCATGAAGGACATATGATTTCTTTTGTGAATCATATGCATACTCAAAAGTCTGTGCTTGATTTGGACAAACAAATACACTCTTTTCTCCACTCCAACACGTTTGTGCATCAAGAATAATACAACTATCGCCCTCACCGGTCACACACTCATCATCCGTGTAGCAAGCGTCATTACTATTCTTACAAATTCCACATTTTGTCCAAATATTTACAGGATCCTTTGAAAGAGAAGCTTCATTCACATTTCTGGCAAGAGTTTCTACCCAAGATGGCCAAATAGAATTGGTATAACCTGGAATAAAGGTACCCGCACGAAGATCTGGAAGCATCTGATTGATAGACAAGGAATCTTGGACACGTTGTATCCTCGTTAATCTATCCCAATCACGAAGGAATTTTGTTTTTTCATTTGCACAAATACCACTAAGATTCTCATTTACAGGGAAACCAAACTCATTCATACAATCAAAATCCGTGTCACACTGTACCAAGGGATTCACAGAAGGATTCTGCAGAGGACTTGACCCAACAGGAACATCCAAGGAAGCACAATAACCAAAATCTGTGAGATTCGTATTAAATTTAAGAGAAGCAAGAAGTTTTTCTAACACTTGTCTTGTTGTAGAATTTGGTCTTTCATTTACACTAAAGTGATACACTATATTTTTAGCATCCTTTTTTCCAAACAAATTCAAAACATTAATATAATAATTTGTTCCATTGGTCATGGCTTCATATCCACCAATATTTATTCTATCGAAATCACCGACATTTTCGTATCCACGACTTTCATACCACCTTGTTATTCCATATCTCTCTGGATTAGAAAAAATCTGTAAACCAAGCACATCCTCATTTTTATCATTGAAAAATATCCAACGTCCAAGTCTTTCTTCTTTTGCTGATGCTTTACAATCTGGAATGAGATCATTATTACTATCTATAGTAACACCCATTCCACTCCCATCTAACATACCACTAACAGCACCAGTATCGCCACCACTTATCCTACCATCACAATTTAAATCCGTATAATCAAGACTGACTTTTGAACAATTGATTCCTCCACGTGAATAACAAAAAGCATCAAAGTTATCAACGACGCCATCTGCATTAATATCTCCATATATTCCTGATCCAAGAGGTTCTCTTAATAATGGCAAATCATCCTCCACAGTATTCGTTATTCCATCATCCGCACAATAACTCATTTGGAAATTGTAATAATTATCCTCATAAGGATAAACTTCCTTACTTGGCCATGGATTTGCACAAAAACGAGATTCCAAATCTGCGAAAGCAGAATATGCCTGACCAACTAAGTCTAAACCTATAGCACTTGCATCCGTTATGATTGCATTTACCACAGCAAAACCATCTCCTTCAATATTTTTTGAAGCAATAACTATCGATTCTGTATTTGTTGCGGAATTTGGTGCTGGTATAGTAAATATTTCACTCATTATTGGTCCCCAATTCCATTCCCAAGCATATCCAGGCACTGGAGCAATCTGTTGCATAGTCTTTGAATATGCTTTTGCTATGAATTC
>JAZDMW010000060.1:0-14036 GCA_043800545.1 Candidatus Magasanikiibacteriota bacterium
AGCATAAAGAGAAAAAATATAATAGAAATAAGAGAGAGTGCTGTTCCAACCACACTTCCAATAAAAGATTGAACATCTCCCCCACCTACTATATCTTTTGTTACTCCCGCACTTCCTGCTGTTTTTTCCAAACCTTCCAAGGCAAAAGAACCTGCCTCTACCGTAGGAGAGAAAAAGAAAAAAGAGAAGAGAGTGGCTAAAAAAATTATAAATATTTTTTTCACAAAAAATTGTTTATTCTCTATAATCATAACCCGTAGTTGCTTTATACAAACTTTGTACAGCAAAACGAGAAATAGAATAAGCACTCAGAATGACTGCAAGACCAATAACTGATGCTGTTAATATTTTCTTCGCCTCAGAAACCTTGCCTTCGTCTCCTCCAGCAGTCATCCACTTGAATCCAGCAAAAAGTACTAGTACCACAGCAATAGTTCCGAGTATAGATAATAAAATATTAATAAGTCTTGCTACGGTAAGACGAACATCGCTCTGTCCAAGACCAGTTGCCTGACCATATTCTAAACCAAGATCAGGACCCGCATATGTGAGCACTGGGAGAGCAAGAAAAGTGAATGTAAAAAGGAAAATAATAATTTTTTTCATCATAATATTTTATTTAGAAGGGAAAAGGGTTACCTTTCCTCTCTCAATAAACTAGGAAGGGGCCAAAAAGGCCCCTCTTAATTTTTTGATTAAAAATCGTTTGCTACTTCTGTATCAAAATTTGTTGCACCAGCAAGTTCTTTCAATACGAAAGTTGAAAGTGCATATGAACTCAATATAATTGCAAGACCAATTACACCAGCTACCATACGCTTTCTCGCACTTGCTACTTTATCTTCTGCTCCACCAGCAGTCATCCATTCAAAACCAGCGAAAAGGATAATCACGAGAGCTACTACCCCAAGGAGTCCGAGAGCTACATTAATGATACTTCCGATTGTTGCACGGATGTCTTCATTTCCCAACCCTGTTGTTCCTACCTGGGTAAGACCGAAGGCCTCATTAACACCAGCCTCTTCATCTCCATCTGCTGCAAATGCAAAACTAGGCACGAAAGATGCGCCCATTACGAGAGCAGCAGCCATACCAAGAAATATTTTTTTAGTCATTGTTCTCACCCCCTTTCATCATAGGATATCTGTTACCATTTATGTACCGAAGTATTTGTTTATACTCCAAGTACTTGGCCTAAAACCATATTAAGTATAACATACGCACCGAAAATGATAAAGAGGCCAATCGCTGCATAGAGCATTGCGTTTGTTCCTTTTTTTACTTTTTCATCATTTCCTGCAGCAGTCAAGAACATAAAACCACCATATACAAACACCACTAATGTAATGGATCCAAGAACCCCCATAAAACGATTCACAATAAGTCCCATTAATTGTTGTATTGAATAATTTCCTTTCAGTGGATTTGGAATTTCTACATATTCCCGTTCTGCGGGTTTGTTTGTTGGTGTTGAACTTGAGGTTGTACCAGATGATTCAACATAATCTGGAGCTTCTTCAGAATGACTGCACGTCATTGAGAGTAATTTTATATTATCCTTTTGAAGCTCCCTATCTATATTACAATTTGGCTCTCCTTTTTTTGGTGTTTGTATTGCATAAATACTAATTGTATCAAGTGCAATCTTGTCAAGCATTTCTTTTGTGCATCCTTCTGCTGGACTCATTGTTCTTACTACATCGGAAAGTACAATCTGGGTTTCATATTGAAATACATTATTAACTGCGGAAGCTTCACAAACATCGCCCTCTCCTGCAACTATGAAACAATTACATCCCTCCGCACGAACAAATCCTGGAATGAAGAAAAAAATAGTAAGACAAAAAAGAAATAAATATTTTTTCATATTATTGAATAACTCTAAAACCTTCTTGTACTTGAAGCGCGTCAAGTACAAATTCAACTAAAACATAGGCACCAAAGGCGATTGCAAGTCCAATTATTCCTGCAGAAAGGATTCCGTATCCTTTTTTTACTTTCTCACTATTACCAAATGAAGTAACCACAGTAAAACCACCATAAATAAAGACAACAAAAGCCACACTTCCGATTATTCCAAAAATATACTGACCAATATTTATTGCAAGTTGTAAGAGATCATTCGCATTCCTACATGTTCCTTCGAGTGCACAGTTTGGTAAAATTGCACTCGTACCAACATTTCTTGACTCTATTGGAATTTGGCCTGATACAACAGGTTTTTCGTCTTCAGGGAGTGCCCGAGGTTCGGCACCTAACCAAATTCTCCTACAAAGCTCATCAGCATCAAAATATTGACAACTCAAATAATCCATATTAGGGTGACCTGCAATTGCCCCGACAAAATCTAAGAGTTTTTCACAGTCTTCTGCTTCTATTGGATATTGAGGATCCTCAGGACCAGAACAGGTCTTTTCAGTCCTATTATTTTCCATGTTTCCGTCATCATTAATACTGGATCTGAGAGTACAACCGCAAGAACCACCTGCAAATGTTACTCCAGGAATTATAAAAAAAATGAATAGAAAAAATATGTAAGATACAATATGGCGTTTCGTCATACTATTTTGTCTGTTGAATTATACGCGCAGCGTAAGTTAAAAGTTTTGCATCTCTTTCTAAAGGCTTTTGACCCTCTGCATAAGGCTTTAAATAATCCTCAATAAGATTTGCCATTGTTTGGTTTGCGACGGTTACATCGCGACCATTATACCATGTTTTTGCAAATAATACTTGAGACATAAATGGTGACATGACATCATCATCTGCATAAAGCGTTACATGTGCACGGAGTGGTGATGGAAGTTTTGTTGCACCAGTATATGTTCGTATACTTCTCTCAGTCGTAATAAAACGAACAAAATCCCAAGCAAGATCTTTATAAGCACTTTTTTCTACAACACTCTCTACCCAATAACTAGCAACATTCGCTGGAGTAGAAGGATTGAGTTGTGGCACAGAAAGGATTTCAATATTGAGAGATTTAGCACGAGATTGTATAGTCGCATTTTCTCTTGCATATCCAAAATAAAATACACTTTTTCCTCGCACAAATGCATCAAGCGATTTCTCAAGAGTACTATTCCAGGAATATACTTCTTTTTCTGAACGAGCAAAATCTGTATAAAAACGAAGTGCTTCAATTGCAGGATGATCATTCGTTATTTTGTCTACTCCGCGTGCAAAATCTACAGAAGAACCATGAGCAACTCCAAGCCTATTTTGCATCATGAGAAGTGCAAGCATATCTGGTGCGTTAGAAATATTACTTGCTGTTCCAAGAGCAACTCCAGATTGAATAATATTTGCATTTGCATCAATTCTTGTAGATTGCTTCACTGCCTCCATAAATTCTATCCACGTTGTAGGAGGTTGTGGAACACCAGAAAGATCCAATAAGCTTCTGTTATAGTAAAGGGCAAGTGTATCAAAAGAAATTGGAAGACCATATACCTTTCCATTTATAATTGCATCATCTGATACCGTCGCTACGAAATTATTTTGTATTTCTCGTACTGTCGGCATTATTTCTGAATATGGCTCTACCACTGTTTCTTTTTGGTACGTTCCCTGTTCATACACCCTTGAAACAGCGACGCTCGCAGGCATTGTGGAAAGTCTTGTCTGATATTTTTTTACTTCTTCAGCAGGAATAGAAATAATATCTGGGGCAACATCATCAGCAAGTGCATTCACAAATAAATCTTCAAATTCCTCAAAACGTACTTGACGAATATTGACGGTAACATAAGGGCGTACCTTTTTATATTCTGCTGCCAATGTTTGAAGCTGTGTCACGTCGTTATATACGGTCCAATAATCAAGAGTAACAGGACGTATTGCCTGTTGTTGTTCTGTTGACAGTCCCTTACAACCAAGCCCTGGAAAAACAAGGAGGACTGTAAGAAAACAGAAAAACATTTTTTTTGTATGTTCAAACATAACAGAATAATTAATGGTTAACTCCAATTTTTTTATCTAAAGGCTTCGAAAATAAAGTCTACTATTATATAACTTGCAAGGATAACCACGAGACCAAGTGTTGTCCACACTAACACTTTCTTTGCCTTTTCTTCTTTACTTGCATTTCCAGCTGCAGTCATAAACAATACACCACCATACATGTACATAGCAAAAGCGATAGAACCCATTATTGAAAGAACTCCCTTTATTGCACGACCAATTATTTGAGGAATATTTGTCGAGCCCATTTTATTTAATCCAGCTACGCTTGGAATAGATACTTTCATGTCTTCTGCATCTTTTACTTCTTTTCCAACAGTTACCCCCGCATTTCTCATACATTCTGTATATTTTATATTTGTACATTGCATTAATGCGTCTATATCATCACGACTTATATTATCATACGTACCTGCTTCAGAAGATACTCCCCCACCACTTACTCCCTGCTCAAAATAATTTACAATTTCTAAAATTGGACCTGTTCCTTCAATTGATGCTGAAGAAGAAGACCCATCAATCTGACTTAAAATTTTATCTACATGAGTTTGACAATCTGGGAAAGAATATGCCTGTTTCATTTGTTCACAGCCTTCAACGCTAATTGATGCAGATCCTTCTCTTAAAAACTCCTTACATTTGAAATCATCTGGCTTGAGTTTACACCATTCTAATTTTGTTGATATTTTACCACGTTCAATAAAAACAATTACCCAATTGTCTGAACCATCCGTATCAAAATGATATCCATACGTAAGATATGCTTCTCCTCCACCTGTTATCGGTGCAGAGGAATAAACCACATCCGCTGCGTCGGTTGGATGTACTTCTGGAGAACTCCACGAAATCTCCCCACCGAGATAAAAAATTTCTATTTTTTTTACATCCTGATCTGTCTCTATCACGTCACCAGATATTATTCCCCCTTGTATTAATTCATCAAAAGTAAGATTCCGCTTATTTTTATCTTGCTGTATACATAATTTCAAAATGGTATTAAGATTTTCAATGTTTTCTTCCTGTCCCACTCCATAAACAACCCAAACTTTGCCATCTTCAGGAGGACCACATAAAGTAGAAGAATAATTATCTGATAGTAAATTAATATTTTCGTAACTAAGAGAATCATTCAACTCTAATGCCGAAGACACACCAACAAAAAAAGTACTCATTAGTATTCCTAAAAGCATTCCGAGTGACAGAACTAAATTGTGTTTTTTCATATTATCCTACAATATCCTCAAGAGCTCCCTTCATATCTGGATCCTTGAGTGCAAAATGAATTGCTGTTTTTAATAAGGCAAGTTTATTTCCGGTATCAAAATATTTTCCTTCATATTCATACGCATAAAAAGGTTTGCTCTGTGCCAAAGAATTTGCTGCATCAGCAAGCCAAATTTCTCCATCTCTTCCCTCTGCTTGATTTTCTAAATGTTTCCAAATATCTTTTGTAAATACATATCGCATACCCCCAACGATCAAACCATAGGGAGATACTTTTTCTACACTTGGTTTTTCTATGAACTTCTCTACACGAAACATTCTTTTGTCTGATTTTATTGGATCAGCATAGACATTTCCATATTTTGTCATGGCTTCCTTGTCCCCTATTCTCTGTACTCCAATGACAGACGCATTTTTCTTATGAAAAACTTTTACCAATTGTCTTATGACTGGTGTTTTGGAATCAATAATACTATCTCCATCTGAGAAAGCAAATGGCTCATCCCCAAGAAATTCTTTTGCCATGAGAAGAGCATGACCATTTCCAAGAGGTTCAGATTGTCGAGTATAAAAAAATCTCACTTTTTTTGTAAGTTTTACTAGATCTTCTATCAAACCATACTTGCCTTTTTCCTTCAAAAGATCCTCAAAATCTGTATCACGATCAAAATGATCTTCAATAGCTCTTTTTTGTGAACTCGTAACAAAAATAATTTCTGTAATTCCACTTTCTGCCATTTCTTCCACAATATATTGGACAACTGGCTTATCTAAAACAGGCAACATTTCTTTTGGCATGGCCTTTGTAGCTGGCAAAAAACGAGTTCCCATTCCAGCCACAGTAATTACTCCCTTACGGACTTTCTGTTGAGTCATATAATATCTTTAAATATGTATGGAATAATTATATCATTTCTCCTATTTTTTGTCATTTTATTTTTATTCTAATTCTTCCCATGAAATAAGTTCATAGGTTGGCTCAACTGGAAACCCAGGAGGAGGACTATATTTCAAATTTCCATCATACACATGAAATGTATCCTCAAACCCAGAAATTACATTCCCCCAACCATTCACATATTTCCAACCACCACCATCATACGATATTTGTGAACCAAAAAATGTGAGAGAGGTTTTCATGTCTTCATAATAATATGGTCTATACACCTTGCCATATTGAGCGAGTGCTGCTGCATTTATTTCCATTGCCTCAGGTACTTCGTATGGGACTATGATATCTCCTTGTGTAATAAGACCAAGCACATCATCACTCCCTTTTTCTGTATACAAAACATTTCCAGAAATGATAATGTCTTCGTAGGGTTCTTGTACGGGGAATCTTCCTACGGCAACAGTGACTCTGCCATCAAGCGTTCCACTTACCCAAACATTATCCTCAACAAACAAAGCACCATTCACCGGAATACCACTGGTAGAAACATATTCCTCAGTACCAATATCATAGCAATAAATATTTCCATCCCAATACCAACCACTCCACCCCCTATTTCTCCAACGTCCTTCACCATAATAACAATCTTTTGTCAGCACCTTATACAGATCAAAAGAATCACCATCAAACACAATATGCCATCCTTCTTCACCAGACGAATTCAAATGAACTCCATTTTCGTCAGCATCATCACGAAGATCAGCCAAATCTGCGCTTATAGCATCAAAATCTACTTCAGGAACTGGATATTCCCAAAATTCTTTTGGTCCACCACCACCCCACACACCATTATGTGTTTGATTTTCATACTTATATGTTTCTTTTGCACTTGTCACCCAAGAATCTGTAGTACCATCAAAACGAATTCCTCCGTTTGAATGCACTGGGCCATGAACTTCTGTCGTAAAACTAAAATTCATCGATGCTTTTGACAGAGTTGCATAATCTGCAAGGGAAGGAAAACCAACCCGAATTTGTATGGTTCTTTGAACACTTGGATTCCACGCGGTCCACGCTGTTGATCGGACCGTGACAACCGTACTTCCTGGAAGGGGTCCATCAATTTCCAGTGAATATTGTCCAATTACATTTCCATCTTTATCTGTATAATCATGAATATATGGACCAGGAGTAACACCTGTTCCATCAGTATAGTCCTCAGGATTATGAGCAAGATGCCAACGATAATAATTTGCACCAGCCTCAGCAATATGAAGGGCTAAATCTCTATCATGTTTTCTCGTAGAAGCTCGATGTTCAAAAAGTGCATAACTTGAAATTCCAGAAACAATAATGACCGTAGCAATGGAACCAAAAACCATAATAAACATAAGGACCCCAGTTCCTCTTCTATCATTTTTCCAAAATAATTTTTCTTTTATCTTTTGCATCATACTTATTCTTCTTTCAAACTCCGAATAGATACCTGACTTTCCACATGAAGTGGTACTGGAGTTTTTTCTGGGTCATGTTCAATTTCTAACTGAACACGAACTAAACGTATTGATGTTATATCTACAGGCTCAACAAGTGGCTCTTCGGTTCCTGTATACGTACTATCATAATACAAAAATGTTGATGTTCCCTCTTCTGTATTCACAACATCATGAGCAAGTTCTTTTACGACTTCATCAAGCGCCGTATATTGAAGAGGATTTCCTCCTGGTTTAATAACTCCCATTTTGAGGGTTGTACCATCAAGCCAAAAACGAACTCTTTCACGAAGCAAATCTGTATCTGTATTTGCATAAAATACAAATTCTGTTTCAGATGCACTGACAACCGTATATGCACCCATACTCGAACTCTCAGCACGACGAACCGTGTTCACGACTTCTTGTAATACTTTTCTTGCTTCATTTTGTCCACCAAGTTGATTCCATACAATATCATTGGTACGAAGACTCACAATAAGAACCCATGAAATTCCCAGAGACAATATGACAAAAATAGACATTCCTACAATGACTTCGAGAAGTGTAAAACCTTTTTTTTCTAAATACATACTACTCCGAAATCAAATCAATAGTAAAAATCATATCTCCAGAAACAGAAATCGATTCACTTTTTTGCACATACCCATCACGCAATACTTCGATTGTATAACTGCCTTCTACGAGTGAACCAAAATACGTTTGCCCAGGAGGTGTACAACTCGTGGTATACGTGATATCTACGTCAGAAATTACAGGCGTGACTGCATTATCATCTGTATGAAGGAATACTTTATATCGCATATACTGATCACCATCATGAACTTCTGCAATATGATAACTATTTTTATCATAATATGTTCCATTTGTTCCATCTGGCCCAAGATATTCCCATACTGCCTGTGGCGAACTACTGGTAGAAATCTGGAAACGAATAGCATTTTCTCCCGCTTCATCAGGGGCTAAAAATGGTTCCCAAACAAAATCTTCAAAATTGACTGCTGTTCCAAGATCAAAGGTTGATGATTCTAATACAGCATCACTGGTATATACTCCGCCAACTTCTTTCAGCTTCAAATCCCCTTCAGGATTTTCTGTTTCCATTTGTCCATTATCAAGAAAGTATCTTGATACATCTGCATACGTTTCCTGTCCATCTCCCCCTGACCAATCAGTTTGTCTCACATGACCAAGTCCTGTGAATTTTGTTTCATCTATTCCATTTCCAAAAATACGAACACTTGCCGAAGAAAGTGGAAGCTCAGTAACACTATCCACGACATTAACCAAAAGAGAATGTGCTGTGTTTGCTCCGAGGATAAGTTGTACTTCTTGATTCACATTTGGATACAAATTCACAGGAAATATAGGTATTGATCCAATTACATCATAGATGCTATCACGAAAAGCATACGCATCCCATTCCATATTGTTAAATGTATACTGTCCAGAACCATTTGTTGTAAAATCGGTTTCTACTTCTAATAAATCTGGATCTGTTCCATATAATTTTGTACCGAGTATTTGAAGTGGAACATTGGAAAGAGGAACGCACAGTTCGGACAAAGTTTCAATTTGGAGAGTAGAAACTAAATCAATACTAAAACTAATTTCTGTTACATCTTGTGCCACGACCGATGCTGAAGCTTTTACAGGATTTGGATTCTCCACCGTCGACGCCATTGTTTGATCAGACGTATACCCATTTTTTGTAACAGAAATACTATATGTTCCAATACCTTCTGGTAAATCAATAATACGAAGCATACCATCGTTATCTGTCGTATCTGTCATATCTATTTGTGGATCAGTTTCTGTAGATACCACATGTACGGTTGCCCCAGAAACTGGCGAAGCTCCTGCATCAAAGACTTCAATAAAAAGTGCTCCATGTGTTGGGTCCCCTTCTAAATATCTTGGTGAAATATGTGTGGTCATGGTGAGTGGCGTGTTTTGTCCACACGTATTACAAACAACTTCAATTTCTACAAATTTATAATCTGCTGGCGAAGTATCATTTGGATCTCCTCCAATAACTCCATCATATTCATCATCAATATTTCTCACTGTTCTCGTCACTACAAAATCAATTCCATTTCTTGTCATGTTTGAGGTTCTTTCCAACACTCCAGATGGACTTCCACCAATAATTCCAACATCTGCGTATGGGATATTTCTCATGATTTCAATTTGTTCATTTAAAATTGAGGTTTCAATAATTCGTAAACGTGATTGGTACACAACTTTGAAGATGAATTGAATTCCACTATAAATACCGACAGCAAAAATTAAAAAAATACCAATGCTCACGAGTATTTCTATAAGACTAAAACCTTTATTGTCGCTGACAGGCATAACGAAAAAAAAGAAAAACTTTTCTTATTTGTATTATAACAAAAAAATCCGGTTTAATACACCGGATTTTTTTATTTTTTCAATTAACGAGAAATGAAAGCCATAAGACCTGCAATTCGTGCTTGTTTAATAGCACGAGCTACTTGTCTTTGATGAGCTGCACAAAGGCCACTTCTACGACGTGGAGCAATCTTGAGATAAGATGACACGAAACGACGGAGAACTTGGACGTCTTTGTAATCAACATGCTTTACATTGTTTACACAATAGTAGCATGCTTTCTTTTTTGTCATTGTTGGTTTATTTTCAGTTTGCATAATGCGCTATATTCTTCCAAATACTAAAATGGAATATCTTCTACCTTAATTTCATCATCAGATACAGGAACATCTGGCATGTTTTGTGAGGTTGGAACACTGAAATTATTTCCGCCTTCTCCTTTAGCACCATCAAGCATAATCATATTTGTGCCAATAATTTCTGTTCTATAACGCTTCACTCCATCTTGACCAGTCCAATTTCGTGTTTCAATTCTTCCTTCAATATACACGCGACGTCCTTTGGTGAGATATTGTCCTGCAATTTCTGCAAGCTTTCCCCAAAGTACACAATTATGGAATTCAGATTTTTCTTGTTTGTTTCCTGCTTGGTCTGACCACGTACGATTTGTAGCCAAACTGAGAGTACAAACATTCTGTCCTGTTGGCGTTGTACGCAACTCAGGATCCTGTGTGATTCTTCCAATTATGGTTGCTCGATTGAGATCCATAGTATTTGTTATTAGTAAATGAAGTGAACACCTGATTAAACATCAGAAATGTCCTCGCTCAAGATATTATCTAGTTTTTTGTTGATTTCGTCAAGGTTTAGGTCATTTTTTACTTCAACAACCTTTTCTTTTACCTCAGCTTTTTCAACTACTACAGGAGCTTCTTCTTTTACTTCTGCAACAACGGCAGGAGCTTCAACAGTATTTGTTTCTTCAGTTCCTCTGAAGTCGTCGGTTCTTTGATTTTCTCTTTTTCCTTCACGTCTTTCCTTTGGTGAAACTTTTTCACGTGAGATTGATGAGATAGTACCACCAGCTACGTAATTGATTTTTTTATCAGATACTTTTGCTGGATCATACACATGCACAACAGCACGTAAAAGTTCAGGGACAAGACGAAGTTTCTCTTGAATAGCATTGATAGTTGTACCTTCTGCTTCCAAGCGGAAAAGTCGGAAATATCCATAACGGATATGTTTTACAGGATAAGCAAGTCTGCTTTTTCCCATATCTTCCACAGAGGCATTTATACCGCCTTCTTTTTCGAAAACAGCAAATACCTTGTTTGCTACTCCGGTTACTTCATCTTCTGACAGAGTACCTGGGAGTACACAAAGAATTTCATAGTGATTCATAATTCTATTTTTAGTTTGTGTGCCCCACACCGACCTGTGAAGCTAAATGCGCTGATATTTGACGTAATTGTAGCAAAGAAGCATATTTTTGTCAAGAATACTACGGAATAACCCCATAAAAACAGAAGACCCCGGACAGAACACGTCTGAACGGGGTAATTTAGGTGGATTTCTCTTGGAAACTACTCTGCAACGGCAAGAAAACGAACTTTCTCGGCACAACAATTGCTGGTTGAACCTAGAAAATCCACAAACTGGGTGTTAGGTTCATCAAATTCGTAGGAGTACCAGTAAAAACTGGGGGCGGCCTTCACACCGTTCGATGAAGTTATCAACGAACCAAGCGCAATCAAGACGAATCTCCATGCATCTTTTGGAAATGCTACTCCAAAAGCAAGGAGTTCATGGATTGTCGCGGGGCGCAAATCCAACTTCTTGATTTCTTCAAGTGCCTGTTCAAATGTCACGCGTGGATTGAGATGAACAAGCACAAGACTGATACCCCTCCTTCCACTGCCAGAAACAGGGAAAAAACGCGAATTTATATCTCTCGAAGTATGATAGCGCCGATAGTCAACGATCCTCTGATCAACCGTTGTACTATCATCGATAGTAAGAGAATAACGTCTGAAAACACGAAGGATTGAATCGGGGGATTCCACGAAACCCTGCAAGAGGGGCACAGTGACCAAATTCTCCCCACACAATTCACACAATTTTGCAACATGAACCGCGGTGATTTCAACCATCTTTTTTCTCCCTACACCTGCTATCAAAATGCTCTACACTCAGCAACATTACTGAATGTATCACTGTTTTTGCCAAAAGCAACATAGCACCATTTTATCATCTTGTCAAGAATAACCCCTTAAAAACAGAACACCCCGGACAGAACACGTCTGTGCGGGGCTTAGGTGGATGGGAAATTCAGCTAATAGCGACTGCATTGAGCAATTTCAACGAACAAATCTCTTGGACGACACCCTCCATGTGCGCAACTGATTGTTCTGGTGTAGAAAACTGGTGGGGAGAGAGAAGCAGAAGAGCGTGTGGAACACCTTGCCGATACAGCAAAACTGCTCCTGCAAACTTCCCCGTCTGTGGGTGCTGTTGCCAGCATTCACAACGGATATTTAAACTCTGAGCACCAAGTTGGATCAGAAGTGCTGTGAGCACTGACATGGGATACCTCCAAGCATCTAACCGCAAATTACGGCTTATAATCTTTATCACGACAAAAATTTTTTGTCAAGAATTCTAATAAAAAAACTGTTACTGACTAATTGAATTTTTATTTTTATACCTCTTTTTTAACCTACTCCCCTTTTCCATTTTATGGTATAATATGAACATCAAGTATGAAGCCTCCGAACACGTTGGCTTTTTCACATGTACACAAATATGTTCAACCAGGAAATAATACAAAATATTTTGGAAGAAGAGTACAGTATTCGGAAGGAAGACATTGAAACGTACAAAGAAAACTCTGCAAAATTGAACAAAACACTTCAAGAATACCTTTCTGATGAAGGTATCGTGGATGAAGTGGAACTCTATACCTCACTTGCAAAAAAGCTTGGAGTGCCTTTTGTATTATTAAAAGATAAAGACATAAAAAAAGATGTTTTGAGTCTTATTCCTGCTCCACTTGCACAAACACATAAAATTATTGCTTTTGAAAAAACAGATGGTGAAATTTCTCTTGCCATGCTTGATCCAGAAGATATACAAACCATTGAATTTATACAAAGAAAACTGGCTCTGAGTGCAAAAGTGTATTTAACAACACCAACAGATATTAAAGACGCCCTCAGAAGATACCATGCAGATTTGGAACAAGAAGGAATGGCAATTACACAACTCTCAGAAAAGGCAGAAGACGGAGAAGGAAGCGAGCTCAAAAAAGCAGCTGAAGAACTTCCTATTATTAACATTGTAAACAGTGTTCTTGAACATGCTGTTTTTGAAGGTGCAAGTGATATCCATATTGAACCAACAGAAAAAGAAGTTATTGTTCGTTATCGCGTGGACGGAATGCTCCGTCAGGTAATGACTCTTCCAAAAACAGTAAAAAGTGGAATCATTGCTCGTATTAAAATTCTTGCAAATTTAAAAATTGATGAACACATGATTCCTCAAGACGGACGCTTTAAAATACAACTTCAAGATGATAGATTCTCTTTTCGTGTATCTATTATGCCAGTGTATGATGGAGAAAAAGTTGTTTTGCGTTTATTACATGAAGGACAAAAACCACTTCAACTCGAAGAACTTGGTTTTCTGAAACATCCAAAAGAACTTTTAAAAGCAGCCATGGAAAAACCACATGGAATGATTCTCGTTACCGGTCCTACGGGAAGTGGAAAAACAACAACCCTCTATTCTGTTCTTGGTATTTTGAACCAACCAAATGTTAATATCTCAACCATTGAAGACCCTATTGAATATCATGTAGAAGGAATAAATCAGAGTCAGACAAATCCACGTGTGGGATATTCTTTTGCAGAAGGACTCCGTGCTTTTCTTCGTCAGGATCCAGATATTATTATGGTTGGAGAAATCCGCGATAAAGAAACTGCAGAAATTGCGATTCATGCTGCCATGACTGGACACTTGGTGCTTTCTACTCTCCATACAAATGATGCTCCAACCACCCTCCCACGTTTGCTCGATATGGATATTCCTCCATTTTTGATTGCCTTTAC
>JAZDMW010000080.1:0-2463 GCA_043800545.1 Candidatus Magasanikiibacteriota bacterium
CTACAACGGCAATACGTAAATACATTCTCACTTTTTTATTTTCCTTCCAAAACAAACTATACAAGAGGATAGAAACACTCATCATTGCAAAAAAACCGAGTAGTGTACCACGGGTTCCACCAAGAAACACACCCAAAAGTCCGATAATTCCAAGCCCCAACATGGACCACTTCCATTCTTTTTTCTTTTCCTCAATAAAAAGATACAAACCTAAAAAAAATAGAAATAATCCATAACCACTGAAATATATAGCATTCCCCAAACTTGCAGAAACACGTTCTTGTGCTCGGTTCAACAAAAGCTCTGGATTGACATACTTTTGGATTACACCAATGAACATGACGACTGATCCTGCAACGAGAAACCAACGAAACAACCATTTCCAATCCTCACGTGTTCTGAACAGGAGAGAAAGCAAAAAATAAAATAAAACATAATGGGAAAGAGTAAATAACCCAAGCATTCTTTCGTGATTATCCCAAAAGCTTCGATACCAATCCACTCCGAAGAATGTAGAAATACACAGACTCACCCAAAAAAGAAGGACTGTCCAATGGAGCCAATTCATCCGTATTCTATATTTTTCCCAATTTATGAGAAGGAGGACGGTATAACAGGCAAAAGCCAATAATACGAGCGAACGAAACAGCAATATTTTTGGTACAATAAATGGAAAAAAAAAACTACTTGGTATCACGATCAGAGGAACCAAGAAAGTCAAACTGAGAAGTATCTGTGCAGAACGAAGCATCCATTGTTCCAGGGTTTTTGGGTATAATTTGCTGAATTGAGACATATTTTCTTGATTATTTCCTTTCTATTATACATATATCCCCTCCCGAGAGCAAGTATACCCTGTACTTGACAAGAAAATGTTTCTATGATATACTTTTCCTATCTCAAATTAACATCATACTATGTCCCAAGAAAATGTTGCTAAACTTCAATGTAGTGAATGTAAACGCGTTAATTACCGTGTACACAAGAATAAAAAGCTCAAAAACAAACTCGAGCTTATGAAACTTTGTGGACATTGTGATAAACACACTTTGCATAAAGAAACAAAATAGGTATAATAAAAACAGCGTCAAGCTGTTTTTCCTTTTTATTTAATTCATCATATATGTCTTTCTTCAAAGCATTTTATTCAAACTTCACTAAACCTCTTTGGGTTACAGAAAACAAAAACAAAACAGGCCATGCCTTTGGTTACTTCTTTCTTTTCGTTCTGTTTTTTACATTCCTCACATTTATACCTCTCTTTGTAGGACTTCCTCAAGGTCTTACCCTCGTAGATAATTTCCTTGAAGAAAAAGTCCCAAATTTTACACTCACCCTTGCAGATGAAAAACTTTCATTGGAAAATATTCCTCAACCATATATTTATGGACCAAATGAAGATAATTTTTATTTCCAAATTGATACCACAAAAACAGCAGAAAGTATTAAAGCAGAATCAGGTGACATGGTAAATGACGCCTCACTTTCTGGATTGCTTATTGGACAAGATGAAATCCATTTTTTTGATAACACCTCAGGACAATATCAAATACAAAAAATAAGTGACTTCTCTGGAAACTTTTCATTTACCCGAGATGATGTACGAGCAAAAATACAAAGTATAAATACCATTACAAAAACAACTGGTATTGTCCTTTTCCTTATCCTCATTGCTTCTTTCTTCATATCACTTGGAAAACTCATGTATCTTTTCATGGTTGCCGGAATATTTTCTCTCATTGTATCGAAAAAAACAACATATAAATTTACAGAAATATTTACCATGGGACTGTACGCAATTACTATTCCTACCCTCATAAAAGTTATCCTTCCATTTATTCCATTCCTCTACACAATATCTCTTGCAGTACTTCTTACATATATTGTATTCCCTCAGATATTTAAGAAAAAAACAACAGAAAAAGAAACAGAAGAAACAAAAAAAGAAATTAAGAAAGAAGAATAAAAATACACAAATTGAAAAGACACCCACACGGGTGTCTTTTATTATATACTTTTTCCTCGTCTATACACACGCCCGATCCATTTCTTTTTCTTTTGTTCATCCAATTTTTTTACATCACCAATGGTAATTACCTTTTTTACTTTTACACCACAAAAGTCAAGTATTCCTCTTTTTACTACCTTCACCCCAGGAGCCCCAAACAAAATATAATACAACCATTTGGGTCCATCCATTGTAACCACAATATCTGATGTACGTCCCTTCAAGAGTCTATCCCAAAAAGGATTCTCTTTATGAAAATGAAATGCAAAACCAGGAAGAATAATTCTATCAAAAAAACCTTTGAGGAGTGCTGGAAATGATGCCCACCATGTTGGATACACCCACACAACATGTTCTGCCCAAGTAATATCTTGTTGCGCTTGAACAAGATCTGGTTCCAATTTTTGTATTTCTTTATATCCTTTATGTAATATGGGATCAAACTTCAGGTCACC